>CBDUWQ010000020.1:0-33616 GCA_965370965.1 uncultured Bacteroidales bacterium | reverse complement strand
TTATTTATGCAAAGATAATAAAAATAATTGTAACTAAGTTAACACCTCTATAAAAGTTTATCAATTAAATCGGGAAATTCTTTGAGCAATGCTTTTTTTAAACTGGTGGGTGTGTAACCATCCCTAACTATCAACATAATAGTGTCGTTGCCGGCTATTGTACCAACCAAAGGTTTTAAACTACTGCTATCAATAGCTGCAGCTATGGTATGCGAAAATGCCGGAATAGTTTTAATCACACCAATATTTCCGGAAAATTCTATGGATAAAAAACCTTCAAGGTTATTTTTATAATTTCTGCTTTGTATTTGCTCGGGAGCAATGGCGTTTGGCAATACATAACGATATGCTTTATTACCGTCAGGCATTTTAGCAACTTTTAAAAGTTTTAAATCTCTTGATAATGTAGCTTGGGTAATGTTATATCCTAATGAAATGAGGCTATTGAGCAACTCCTCTTGTGAATTAACCTGCTTATTCCGAATAATGTTTTTTATATCTGTTAGCCGTTGGCTTTTATTCTCCATAAAAACAAAACTGTATATTTATACATTCGGAATGCAAAATTATACATTTATTGTGAATGCGCAAGTTTTTTTTGCAAATAGTTATTTAATTATATCTATTATTATTGGTTTTAATCCACTAAAAAAGAATTCTACTGCAATTACCATAACAATTAGTCCCATCAATCTCATCATTACGTTATTTCCTGTTTCGCCTAAAACTTTAATTATACGAGAAGAACTGTAAAGTATTAAATAGGTCAATATCATAACTATTAATACACTAAATACTAATATTATTTTCTTTTCAATGGAATCAGCATCTTCCATAAGAACAATAGCATTGGTTAATGCTCCGGGACCACAAATCATTGGGATAGCTAATGGTGTTATTGATATGTCATTTACGTATGTTTTAATTTCTGAGTCTTTTATTTTAACCCTTCCAAGTCTTGCTTGTAGCATATCCATTCCCATCAGAAAAAATATTACTCCACCCACAATTCGAAAACTATTTACTGATATTCCGAAAAACTTAAACAATAATTGCCCTGAAAAAGCAAATATAATAATGATAATAAACGCAACTATAGATGCTTTTTTAGCTGTTTTAGTTCTGTTTTTTTGATCAATATCCTTTGTCATTGTCATAAAAATAGGCATTGTTCCTAAAGGATTAATTAATGTAAAAAACGATGTAAAGGCTAAAAGCCCAAATGCTATTAATTCATTCATTGTTATTTTGCTTTTTATGTTTGTAACGGTTGGAATACGAGGCGTTGGGCACTTTATAGCACCAAACTTTCAATTTACTACACTATTTATTTGTATTCATAAATACAATTTAACCACCTATTGCCTAATGACTTATATGCTTTATTGTCACACATTATTCTTCGCATTCTTTACAATATTCCTTTAACCATACAGCACAATCTTCAATATTATCAAATAAATATTTTTCAGGTAAAATATTAGGTATTAAATGATTTCTCTGTAATAAATATAATGGTTGTTTTTGTATCATTGTTAAAACTACAATAATTCCATTTTTTTGCATTTCTTTTATTACTTCTTCAAGTGCATATAATCCAGATTGATCAATATATGGAACTTTTTTCATTCTGAAAATAATCACTTTTGCATCGGCAGGTATTTTATTTACCCTTTCTAACATTTTTGATGCTACACCAAAAAACATTGGTCCATCAAATCTCTTAATATAAACAGAGTCTTGTTGTAATGATAATTTTGCTTCATCACTCCAAGCTATTTCTCTATCGTATTTTTCTACTTTTTTTAGAGTTGTGCTATGTTCTACCATATCACTTGCTTTTCGCATAAAAATAATTGAAGCTATTACCATTCCTACCCCAACAGCTTGTAATAAATTAACAAACACTGTTAATAATAATACTGTAATTAGGATAAATGCATCGGATTTTGAAATATTAAATATATTTTTCAAACCCTTAGTATCAATAATACTTATTCCTACTGTTATTAATATTCCTGCAAGTACTGATAGAGGAATATATGATACATACTTACCTAAACCTAAAATAATAAGCATTAATAGAATTGCGTGAATAATTCCTGATAATTTTGTTTTTCCTCCTGATTTAACATTTACAACTGTTCTCATTGTTGCTCCTGCACCCGGAATTCCTCCAATAAGTGAAGCAGCAATATTTCCAATACCTTGTCCAATTAATTCTTTATTGCTATTATGTTTTGTTCGTGTAATATTATCGGCTACTACCGATGTAAGCAATGTGTCAATTGTTCCTAAACCTGCCAATGTTAAGGCTGGAAGAAAAACTAAACCAATATCTGAAAATTCAATATTAAATATAGAATTAATTTTTAGAGAAGGTAGTCCTGACGGCATTTCTCCAATTAAAGGGGTGTCAAGTGAAAATAGAAAACTTATTAATGAAAGTAGTATTAAGGCAATTAAAGTACTTGGAATAATTTTTGTAATTTTTGGCAATAAATAAATAATTAATATAGAACTTAATGCTAATAATAATGATACATAATTATTTGAACTAAATGTATTTGGTAATTCAATAAACACATCTATTATCTTAATTGGTGATACCAAACCTAAAATAGGAAAGATTTGAAATACAATGATAATAACTCCGATACCACTCATAAAACCAGAAAGTACAGGATAAGGAATATATTTTATATATTTTCCTATTTTAAATATACCAAATAATATCTGAAATACACCTGATAATAAAAATGTTAAAACAATTATTCCCCAAGCATTATCTATGTTGCCATATTTAGATATTGCTAATGCTACAATTGTTGCCGAAACAATAGTCATAGGTCCAGTTGGTCCACTAATTTGAGTATTAGTTCCACCAAATATGGCTGCTAATAGTCCTAATATCATTGCTCCATATAAGCCTGCATTTGCTCCTAATCCAGATTGAACACCAAATGCTAATGCTAACGGTAATGCAACTATTCCAGCAGTTAATCCTCCAAATATATCTCCTTTTAAATTTTTATTTTTCATCTTTTTACTTAGGACTTCGTTTTTTTGTTAATGTGTGGCAACTTCTAAATATATGCAATTAATCACATATAAAGTATTCAACAAGGCAGCGTAGATTCGTTAATTATTATCCTTTTTATAGGCTTGATTTTAAAATCACTTCTACATCACTTATCGAAACATCTTTTTGCAAACCAATATATTTTAGACCCCGTTTTTTAAATCTTTCAACTATAAACTCAATGGTGCTTGCACCAATATTATAATCCGACAGCTTGGTTTTTACACCCAATTCATTAAAAAATTTTTCAACATTATAAATTGTCTTATCTATTTTCTCATCATCGGTTCCTTTGGTAATATTCCATACCCTTTCGCCAAACTGCAACAGCTTAACTTTTCGCTCATCTCTTTTTTGTTGTATCAATCGTGGCAGCACTATGGTAAGTGATACGGCATGGTCAAGTCCATGCAGCGCAGTAAGTTCGTGTCCAATGGCATGGGTTGCCCAACACGATTTAACGCCTGCCCCCAAAAGCCCGTTTAAAGCCAATGTAGATGCCCACATAATATTTGCACGGTTATTATACTCAGGTTCTTTCAATGTAACAGCCTTTTCTCCCTCTTCAATTAATGATATCAATATTCCCTCGGCAAACCTGTCTTGAACAGGCGAATCAACCGGATAGGTTAAGTACTGTTCAAGTACATGTATAAACGAGTCTATTATGCCATTAACAACTTGGCGCATGGGTAACGAATAGCTGTACTCGGGGTCTAATATCGAAAATATTGGAAATGATTTAACCGACTTAAAAGGCAGTTTTTCACGTGTTTTTTTGTTTGTTATTACAGAGTTTATATTCATTTCGCTGCCTGTGGCCGGTAATGTTAATACAACACCAATTGGTATTGCATCTTTTATTTCGGCTCCTTTTGCCACAATATCCCAAGGGTTATTATAACTGTTTTTGGCAGCGGCAGCAATAAATTTTGTTGCATCAATAACAGAGCCCCCACCAACTGCAAGCAAAAAATCTACGCTTTTTTCATTAATAATATCAAGTGCCTTTAAGCAAGTTTCATACGATGGGTTAGGCTCAATGCCTCCAAATTCATAAAACTCAAAAGCACTAAGGTTTTCAATTACTTGGTTATAAATGCCGTTTTTTTTAATGCTGCCTCCCCCATATGTAACAAGAATTTTTGAGTTTGGAGGAATATTATTTGGCAGTTCAACAATTTTACCTTTCCCAAAAATTATTTTTACAGGATTATAGAAGTTAAAATTTTCCATATGTATATTAATTCAAATAGTTTTAGTTTATTAATAATTTCAAAATTAGTGTTTTCTAATTCTTTTATTATAGAATTAAAAGATTTTTTTGACACATGGAAATTTTGGTTCAATAATTAAAATTTTCCCATTGGATTTTTTGTTTAGAAATGGGCATTCAAAAACAAGGAGTTTTCTTGCTGGCACTAAATAGTAAGAATATATAGAAAATCTTGCTATTTTAAAATAGAGTTTTGTTTTATAGAGGTCTACAATTAATTACTTATAAGAATTAAATTGATATATCATTAAGGATGGCATTTTTAATCAAGTTCAAGAGACAGGTTGTAATCTTAGTGAAATCGGGAAGTTGAGAGCTTGCTCGAAAATCACCCGATTGAACTTAGATTACAACTTGATGATGAACGCAGAGTAAAGTTAGCCTTGAATTTTTGCCTGCCTGTTGCAGACAGGTTTCTTTTGTTTCAAGACAAAAGAAAATATAGTATAATTAATTTGATGGGAGAAAACATAGCTTATTTTAGTTGTAATCAGTTTATTAATAGAAGATTGAAATAAGTATTTATTTGAGTATCTCAATTGTTTTATTAAAACAGCCTGTGTGTGAGTTAGTTATTAGTATATATAAAAATTATTTAGAATAACACCGCAAGTTTTCTTAACTTATAAAGTCTAACTAATAAGAAAAGACACCTAGGTTAAATCATAATTTTTATAAATAATTAAAACTAAGAAAAAATGAAAACTTTAAAATTTAAAATCACAGCACTTTTATTCACAGCCATATTGTTTAGTGTACAAACAAATGCTTTTGCTCAACGAGGATATGGCAATGGTAATGGTAATGGTAATGGCTTAGGTCAGGGGCAAGGTTATTACCAAAGTTCGATGACTGGGCAAGGTAATGGAGTGTTTTGTAACAATATTCCAAATCTTACCGATGAGCAAAGGAGCAAAATTGAGGTATTAAGAGTTGCTCAAATGAAAGCAAGACAAACAAATCAAAACTTAATGCGGGAAAAAAGAGCACATTTAATTACATTACAAACTGCTGATGTTGAAGATGTAAAGGTTATTAATGGTACTATTGATGACATTACTGAACTTCAAAATAAGCAGTGGAAAAACAGGTCGTCTCATATGCTGGAAGTAAGAAAATTATTGACCGCTGAACAAAAAGTGTATTTCAATAGTAATAATGGGCGTAAAGGTCAAGGTTATGGTAGAGGAAATGGCAGAAGAAATGGTAATGGAAACAGAAATTATGGTAATGGAAATTATCGTTGGAATTAATCAAATATCATTGTATTATTTTATTATCTAATTTGTAACAAGCAGCATCTTAATGTAAAAGTTAGGATGCTGTTTGTTTATACTAACTGGTGAATTGCTGTATGACGACAAAGGCAGACAGAAATTAATCATTAATAAAATAACACACCAAAAACAATATGGAGAAACTGTATATTAGAAATATGATGTGTAATTGCTGTATTAAAGCCGTTAATGATATACTTATAAAAAACAGTCTTCATGTAAATAATATTAAACTTGGTTATGCCGAAGTAAGGTTTTTAAAAAACAGCCCCACCTTTGAGCAATTAGACATAATTCTTAGGAATGAAGGATTTGGACTTGTAGCAAGCCGGGAAAAAAGAATAGTAGAACAGATAAAAATAGCTGTTGTTGAATTAATTCATGAAATGAATAATGTAAATTCAATGGTTAGAAAATCGGAATACCTTGTTGAAAAATTAAATTTGAGCTATCAACAATTATCTAAGCTTTTTTCGAAATATGAAAATATCAGCCTCGAAAAATTCATTATCAACAATAAAATAGAACGGATAAAAGAGCTAATAGATAGCGATGAATTTACTCTGTCAGAAATTTCTTATATGATGGATTACAGCAGTGTTCAATATCTTTCAAGTCAATTTAAAAAAGAAACAGGTATAACGGTAAGTGATTATAAAAAAAGCGATAGGAATTTTAGAAAAGCGATAGGAGATTTACTTCAATAATTTATTGCAAACCAATAGCTATTACTACTCTCTTGTAGTTTTATGCGCATAGCAGATACTTAACCTGATTAATTCACAAACAAATTTTTTCAGACTATAAAACTATTACCGAATTTCGTAACATGAAAATTTTATATGTATGTAATTTTGTTAAAGACTAAAAATATAATTTTTATTATTAATTTAAAACCAAGAAAAAATGAAAAATAACAGTTTAGTATTAATTTCGATTTTGCTGATAGGTGGATTTTTCTCACTTAATTCTTGTAATAAAGAAGAAACAAGTAAAAATGACGAAACAATTTTAAATGATTTAGAATTTGAAACAGCTAATTACCTTTGGGTAGCAAACTTGTTTATGCTTTCTGATGTGGATGAAGAGACAACAGGCGAGTCTAATAAATCAACAACAATAGTACAACAATTTGATTGTAGGGTTATTACAGTTCATGAAAATGAAAATGGTGAATTTTGGCCTCGTAAATGGACAATTGATTATGGTGAAGATGGTTGTGAGGGTTTTAGTGGTGTTACGCGCAAGGGTAAAATTCACATAATATTAACTGATTTTTGGAAAAAACCGCAGTCGGAACGAATAATTACTTTTGAAGAGTTTTACCAAAACGATATTAAATTAGAAGGCATCAAATCTATTTCCAATACAGGAGTAAATGAGAATGGTAACCTTACATGGCAAAAGCTTATTGATGCTAAAGTTACTAATGTCGAAAATCAGGAAATGACATGGAATAGCGAGCGCAATAGTGAAATGACTGCGGGAAAGGAAACTATTGTTTTTATTGATGATGAGTATGAGGTAACAGGTAGCAGTTATGGAAATAATTATGAAGGGGTGGATTTTACAATGGAAATTACATCTCCATTAAAATATAAATCAGGTTGTTTTTGGCCATTAAGCGGATTGCTAATAATTAATGTGGATGGCGAATCGGAGATATCAATTGATTATGGAGACGGTGAATGCGATAATATAGCCATTTTAACAGTTGATGGGGTTAGCACTACCATTATACTTGGTCAAAAGTAATTATTTGTATTGATTTTGTGAAAATGCATCTCAAATAAAAAAAGGATGCATTTTTTATACAAAACAATAATACGGCTATTCTGTTTTAAATAATAAATAGATTCTAATTTTTTACATTATTAGATAGTTAACCCCTGCATTTTGCAGGTTAGTTTGTATATTTATTTGTTGTACCAATTTACAAGTAACATTATGAGATTAAAAAAAAATATTGCAATAAGTGAAACCGGATTTGTATTTGACCCAAATTCAGGTGATTCATTCTCTCTAAATAATATTGCCAAAGAAATAATAGAACAATTGCAAGAGGGGAAAAATAGAAATGAAGTTTCTGCTTTTGTTATTGATAAGTATGATGTTGATGAATATAGTTTTGAGAGAAATTTAGACGATTTTTATGGGATGTTAAAACATCATAAACTTATTGATAATGAGCCTAATTGATTTATTTCAATTAGCTATGTATCAGCTACTAGTATGTTTATAACTAACTGTTGTTAATATAATTTATAACTAAATATATGCAAAAGCCCAAATATACTATTGCAGTAACGGGAATTAATAATACAGATAATCCGGGGCCGGGAGTACCTGTTATTAGGGGGCTCAGAGAAGCTAAGTCTTTCGATGTGCGGATAATCGGACTGGTTTACGAAAATCTTGAACCTGGAATTTATATGGAAAATGTTGCCGATAAAATATATCAAATTCCCTATCCATCGGTTGGTTCCGATGCATTTTTAAAAAGGATTGAGTACATAAATCAAAAAGAAAATTTGGATTTTATTATTCCAAATCTTGATGCTGAGCTGTTGACCTTTATTGCATCGGAAGAGAAATTGACAAAATTAGGCATTAATGTTTTTTTGCCAAGCAAAGAACAATTTGACGAGAGGGATAAAACCAATTTAGTAGAATATGGTATGGAATATGGTATTGATGTGCCCAAAAGTAAATCAATAACCAATATGCACGGAATATCTGATTTGAAAGATGAGTTTGAATTTCCATTACTTGTTAAAGGTAAATTTTATGATGCTTATATAGCTTATAATGAAGATCAGGTAATAAACCATTTCAACAAAATCTCAGCTAAATGGGGTGTTCCGGTCATAATACAGGAATTTATTAAGGGTACCGAGGTAAATGTTGTTGCACTTGGCGATGGACATGGTAATACCATTTCGGCCGTGCCAATGCGAAAACAATATATTACAGATAAAGGGAAAGCCTGGAGTGGCATTACGTTAGGTGATGAAAAACTGCTTAGTATTACCCACAGTATTTTGAAACAAACAATGTGGCGGGGCGGGATGGAGCTTGAAATGATTAAAACCAACGAAGGCAAATACTATCTTATTGAAATTAACCCACGTATTCCGGCATGGGTATATTTAGCTGTGGGAGCAGGGCAAAACATACCTGAGGCCCTTATAAAATTAGCCAATGGCGAAGACCTTGTTCCAATGGTGAAATATGATGTTGGAAAAATGTTTATCCGTTATTCTTACGATTTAATTGGCGATATATCACAGTTTGAAAAATTGAGTATTACGGGAGAATTATAAACAGATTTTATATAATTCTATATCTATTCATAAAGAAAATATTTAAACTATTTTAAATGGAAAAATTAAGATACGAGAGACCGATAATAAATAAGATAAATGCCGGCGTTCCTGATAAATTTGGCATGAAAACATCTATTGAAACAATAGACAATATTGACGGTATTAAGATAAAAGATATTTTGCAGGAATATGGATCGCCTGCATTTGTAGTTTCAGAAAATTTGATATTAAAAACCTATGAAGAAGCATATGGTGCTTTTTCATCACGCTATCCAAAAGTACAGTTTGCATGGTCGTACAAAACGAATTATTTAGATGCTGTTTGTAAAATATATCACAAGCTTGGCGCTTGGGCTGAGGTGGTTTCAATGTTTGAATATGAAAAAGCTTTAAAAAACGGCGTTCCCGGCAGTCAAATAATATTCAACGGCCCCGATAAAAGAGAAAGCGATTTAATTATAGCAATAAGCAACAACTCGCTCATACATATCGACCATTTTGATGAGCTATATACAATCCTTAAAATTGCCGATACATCGGAAAATAGGCCGAAGGTTGCCATTAGAGTAAACATGGATACCGGTATTTATCCGCAATGGGACAGGTTTGGGTTTAACTACGAAAATGGAGAAGCATGGCAGGCATTAAACCGCCTTATGTATAGCGAAAAAGTTGATGTAGTTGGTCTGCATACACATATTGGAACTTATATAATGACCCCAAATGCATATTCGCTTGCAATTAAAAAACTTGCTGAGCTGGCAGCATCTCTAAAAAAGAAATTTAACCACATTATTAAATATATTGATACGGGAGGCGGATTTGCATCTAAAAACACCTTGAAAGGGGCTTATTTACCGGGGAAAGACACCTGCCCAACTTTTGACCAGTATGCCGAAGCAATTACCGGGGCACTTATATCAGCTGATTTTGCCCCAAATGAATTGCCTACCCTAGTTTTAGAAACAGGACGGGCGCTAATTGATGATGCAGGTTATTTGGCAGGGAGCGTAATAGCTAACAAACGTTTGGCCGATGGCCGAAGTTCTACAATACTTGACATTGGCATAAACAACCTTTTTACATCGTTTTGGTACGAACATGAAGTGCTTCCAACAGAAACAGTATCACAACAAACTGAAGATACAACCCTGTATGGGCCATTGTGTATGAATATTGATGTAATTCGTCAAGCTATTCAGTTTCCGTTATTGCAAAAAGGCGATAATGTAGTGATTCGCCGTGTAGGTGCATACAACATGTCTCAGTGGATGCAGTTTATTACTTTCAGGCCGAATGTTGTTTTAATCGATTCTGATAAAAATATGCATGTCATCAGAAAAAAAGAGACGAAAGAGACATTTGAATTACAGGAGCGTATGCCGGATTATTTGAAATAAAATCAATAAATTTATTAAGTATGTTGAAGTTAATTGGAAATAAAAATCCGCTACTTATAATCCGCTACTTATAATCCGCAACCTGTAATCAAACGTATTATGCTTAAAAGGTATTCAAATATAATAACCCACTCATATTCTCAAATATTCTTTTCAAAAAGTAAAATTTTAGGATGGGCTTTATTAGCCATAACATTGTTTGATATATGGATTGGTTTAATGGGGCTTGTTGCCGTATTAATTTCAAATCAAACAGCCATTTGGTTTAAGTTTGACGATAAAAAAATTGATAGCGGCTTATATGGTTTCAATGCATTGTTAGCCGGTTTGGGTACTGCAATACTATTTGCTCCCGGCATTGAATTATTTGTTATAGTGGCTATTACATCAATACTAACATTGTTTATTACACTTATAGTAGAAGGGTTTTTAAGTAAATACTACCTGCCATTTTTAAGCATACCATTTTTGCTGAGTATTTGGATTATTGATTTATCGCAAAGCACCTTTATAGGGATTGGTGTTAACGAACGCGGCATATATCAGTATAACGAAATTTATGCCATTGGAGGTAAGTTTTTGATAGATGTGCATCTGTATATAAAGAATTTAGAAATGCCATTTTTCCTTAGAGATTACTTTTTGTCATTGTCGGCAATTGCATTTCAATACAATATAATAGCAGGTGTTATAATTTCAATTGCACTGTTTTTTAGTTCTCGTATTTCGTTTATATTATCTTTAGTTGGTTTTTATATCGCAATTATATTCTACCAATTTATAGGTATTGATTATGAACAATACAGCTATACCTATATAGGCTTTAATTATATTTTAACCTCAATAGCTTTAGGCGGTATCTATCTTATACCAAGCAAATGGTCGTATTCGTGGATGCTTATTTTATTGCCAATAGCAGTGGTGCTGACATTTGGTTTTAGCAATTTGTTTTACGTATTTGGAGTGCCAATTTACTCGCTTCCGTTTAGTATTATTGTTATTATGTTTTTGTACGTTCTCAAACTCCGCCCAAATAAAAAAGACACTTTGGTAGAGCCTATGGTACAGTACAATTCTCCTGAAATAAACATATATCAACACTTAAATAATAAAGACAGGTTTCCAATTCCGTTTTATTTACCTACGCAATTGCCTGTATTGGGTAATTGGTTTGTGTCGCAAGGAGCAAATGGAAAATATACTCATGTAGGTGAGTGGGGCGATGCTTGGGACTTTATAATAAATGATAAAAAAGGTGTTCAATATAAAAATAACGGCGATTTGGTAGAAGAGTATTTATGTTATAACAAACCTGTGGCAGCTTGTGCTGATGGGACTATTGTTGAACTGCTTGATGGTATTAACGATAATGTTATTGGAGAAGTGAATACATTCCAAAATTGGGGTAACAGCCTTGTTATTAAGCATAGCGAGTATTTATATTCGAAAATAAGTCATCTGAAAAAAGATTCAATAAAAGTAAAAAAAGGTGATTTTGTGAAAAGTGGCGAAATAATTGCCTCTGTTGGCAATTCAGGACGTTCACCCTTCCCCCATCTGCATTTCCAGTTTCAATTATCGCCATATATCGGAGCTAAAACCTTTAGATACCCTTTTCAAAGTGTACTGAAAATTAATGAAGCTCAAAATATTATAAATTATTACATTCCAAAAGAAAATGAGACTGTTGCCAATGTAACAACAAACGAACTTGTTATGAAAATATTCAATTTTGTGCCGGGGCAAATAATTTACATCAAAGAAACCGAAGCCGGCTTTAAACAAGTTGGCGAAAACGATAGTTTTGATCTGCAATTTGAAGTGGCAGTTGATGCATACAACCAATCCTACATAAAATGTTGCAAAAGCAATGCTTTAGCTTATTTTATAAACACTAAAGGTTTGTTTAGGTTTACTGATTATATAGGCAATAAAAAAGCACTATTGTATAAATTATTTTTAAGCTTATATAAAATAGAGCTTACATATTACAGCAATCTTATTATTGAGGATAATATACCTTTAGACACCATAGTACCAATGAGACAAAGGATTTTTCAAGATATGATTTCACCATTTTATATTTATAAAAAGTCAAAATATATACTTAAATACTTAAGCATTGACAATGAATTTTCACCTTCGCAAATAGAATTGAGTAGTTGTGTAACCGTAAATACTAAAATAATTAGTGAGTTTAAAATATACCTAAGCGAAAAAGGATTTGAAATAAATGAAACCCTATTGAACCTGCATTATGCACAAATAAAATGAATACTAAAATTTTTAACATAATACTTTTTTCGATTATTTTGTTTAGCACAAGCATTGTGGCACAACAAAAGCTAAACTATATTCAAGTTGATAAACAAACATATAAGCATTTTCAAAACAAAGAATGGGAAAAGTTGATTGAGCTTGGTATTGAATCGCAAAAACAAGGGATTACTTTTTTTTATCTCAACTATAGGATGGGGGTGGCCTATTACAGTAAAAAAGATTATAGAAAAGCAATAAGTTTTTTTGAGCAAGTACTGGATAAAACTCCCACCGACCCAGTAGTTAAGGAATATCTTTATTACTCATATTTGTGGGGAAACCAAGTGGGTGATGCTCAACGAATATTGAAAACACTGGATGTTAAACATCGCAAAAAAGTACAATTTTATAATAGCAATAAGCTGATAAATAATATTAGCATAGATTTTAAAAATAATTGGTATGGTGATTATAAAATATCGGATAATGTGATACCCGGTGTTGAACAAAAAACACGCAATTATATGTGTTACTATAATGTGAGTTTTCTGAATTATACCGATGGCAATTCAATACTAAAATTCAATTTATCGAAACTTAAAATTGGAAACACAGTATTTAACAATGAATATTCGTCAAATATAATTGATGAAGATGTAGATCAATACCAGATAGGTATGTTGTGGCAATTAAATCTTAAAAAATCAATGAACCTAAAATTGGGTATAAATTACCTATACGAAAGCATATCTTGGTTTTCAGATATGTCAACTGCTACTGCAACAAGTTGGGGAGGAGGACAAAATAATAGTAATAATAAAATAATTAGCGGAGGGTATGGTAATTTTGTGGCATACTTAGAATTTGAAAAATCTATTAATAGATTTGATTTAAGTGCATTTGCCTATTATTCAAAAATAAACAACAATTATATTACACAACCGTTTGTTTCGTTCAGATATTACCCATTTGGGAACATGAAATTGCACACAAATACCGAACTAATTTATCAGGTGTTTTTAGGTAATTTGTCAGATAAAAATTTAATAGCCAAGCAGAGTATTGGAACTTTTATTACTGATAAAATAAACTTAAATGCATTTGTAATGTATGGTTCAACAAAAAGCTTTGTTGATAATTATGGGCAAAGCATATACAATAATACCGATATAATAAATTACTGGTACGGAGCAAGTGCTCAATATTTTATTAACTTAAAACTATCGTTTAGTTTAAATTATAGAGTTGATAATCAAACTAATACTTTATTTATAGATAATAACGAGATGCAAAAAAAATACTATACAAAATCAATCTATTTATCATTAAAATATAATTTTTAGATAGATAAAATAAATATGATTAATTATTATTAACACACACAAGCATGATTAAAATTATTATTAGTACTCTTTATTATTTTAATTTTAATTTTAATTAGTGCATTCGTGGCATTTATTTAAACAGATGAAAAATATACTATTAATTACATTTGTGATTATAACAGCAATTGCAAGTGCACAAAACGTTGTTCAGCAAGCTTTTGAGCAGAGTTATGTTAATGAAAAAAACAGTGAATACGAAAAGGCCATTAATGATTTGAATAAGGTTTATTCTGATAAGTCTTATGAAATAAACCTACGATTAGGATGGCTTAATTACCAAAAAGGAAGTTTCGAAAAATCCGTAAATTACTACACAAAAGCAATTGCGATATATCCTTATTCTGAAGAAGCGAAGTTTGGTCTTATTTTACCAAAAATTGCTATTGCCGATTGGGTAGCTGTGGTAAGTGCATACAAACAAATATTGATAATATCGCCAAACAATACAACCGCAAATTACCGTTTGGGATTAATATATTACAATCAGGGCAAGTTTGCGCAAGCATACCCAATGTTCGAAAAAGTAGTAAACCTATATCCTTTTGATTACGACGGACTTTTAATGTACGCTTGGACATTGTTGCAAATCGGAAAATCTAATGAATCAAGGATTTTATTTGACAAGGTTTTGTTAAATAATCCAAAAGACGAGTCAGCATTGGAGGGGATTAGAATTTTAGAAAAGAAATGACTGTTTTTAACATAAGAATAACTAACATGAATTAATAATGATAAGCTATGGATAATAAAAAAAAGTTTAGTTGGAAGGTATTTATTAGTTTTGGATTATTGTTTTCATTTACAATTATTTTTTTGACAGGAATAATTCTGTACCTATCTCCGGCAGGAAGGATTGCTCATTGGGTAAACTGGAAGTTGTTTGGGTTTTCTAAAGAAGAATGGCAAGCAATACACACAGTATTTTCATATACTTTTGTAATACTGTCAATTTTTCATTTATTTTCAATTAATTGGAAAGTGTTTTTGTCATACTTAAAAAGCAAAACAAACACCGGATTAAATAAAAAAAGAGAATTGTTTTGGTCGTCAATTTTAACGATACTAATATTTATAGGTATAATTTATTCAATACCTCCTTTTAGTTCAGTTATGGTGTTTGGTGAATATTTAACTGAAACTTGGGAACACAAAGAAACAGAACCACCCATACCACATGCTGAATTATTAACATTAATAGAGCTATCAGAGCAACTTGGCGACATTACTGTAGATAAAATTGTTGATAAACTTAATTCAAAGGGTATTAAATATAACAATACAAGTCAAACTCTATCTGAAATAGGTGTGCTAAATAATATACCACCAAACAAAATTTACAACATAGTAACCAACAAAACAGTTTCTAATGTTACAGGTACAGGTATTGGTA
Source organism: uncultured Bacteroidales bacterium (assembly GCA_965370965.1). Classification (GTDB taxonomy): domain Bacteria; phylum Bacteroidota; class Bacteroidia; order Bacteroidales; family SZUA-534; genus GH45. The sequence continues at coordinate 18,221 of CBDUWQ010000020.1, read as the reverse complement.
AAATGACGATTGAACAGTATGCACTAAAAAACAATAAAAATATTGATGAGTTACTAAAGTTGTTGAAAATGAATAATGTAATAGCTAAAAAAGAACAGACATTGAAAGATGTTGCATCAGAAAATGATATGGGAGCAAAAGATGTGTATGATATAATAAAATAGGCTACTAATACCAATTATAAAGCAAAATACCCATTGGCAGTTATAGTAAGTTGCTAATATAAATTAAAATATACTATATTTGAAGAATGAAAATTGATTTAGAAAACGGCACTTTCATACAGGTTGGTGGGGAACTTGGTAAATATAATTCTTTACCAATTGATTCTTTGATTAGAATTGCCCTAGATTTGCAAGAATTAATCAAGACAATTGCCACTTTTGATTTGCCTTCTAACGAATCGATTAATTTGGATAATTTTAAAATAGAACTTGTTGATTTTAAAAAAGGTAGTGCTGTACCTAAATTTGCTTTCACACCCCGAGCTGAAAATAAAATTGGACATAATTGGAAAATACATCGTAATATTGTAAACGAGAAGTTTGAAAAACTTATTGAAATTTCAAATAGTGGAGATTATTCTCAATTGAGTGAATTATATCCTGAACCAATTATAAGAAATCCAATAGTTGAAAAACTATATTCATTTGTAAATGATTTTGACAACTCTTCTGTAAGCTTTGTAGATTTAGATGATAAGACAAATAAAATTACTCCAATATATAGCATTAATAGGTTTAAATCAGGAGTAAAGAAAGAACTTATAGCTGAAATTAAAGAATCAGAAGAAGTAGTTACTGAAAGTAATGAGGGAGTTGGTAAGATTATTATTACAAAGAAAGGAAATAAAATTAAGCATAAAATTGTAGATTTTTATTCAAATACAAAATATTCTTTGGAATATGCTCCTGATGTCATAGTTGTTAGCTCTACTAAATATATATTGAAATACCCATTAAGATGCTTATTCGAAAAAGAAGATGATTATTTTGTGATTCAATCTGAAATGCTTGGAATAATTGGAACAGGATTAACTGAAGATGAAGTAGAAATATCATTTAATGAGGAATTTGACTTTGTTTATAAAAGATTTAATTCATTAGATGATAATAATTTAACAAGTCATAATTTACTTATTAAGAATGTACTTAATCAAATAGTTGAAAAAATTGAAGAATGAGCGTTTTAGACCCAAAGAAAACATATAAAAATCTCAAGAAAAAAGGATTCGTAGATTCTATTAGTAAAAGTGACGACCATAAATATTTAGAATTATTTCATGATAATAAATATGTTTGTCATACAAAAATAAGCCATGGAAATAAGGATTTAGGTGATTTTTTAATTAAGCAAATGTCAGTTCAATGTAAATTAGACAAGCAGGAATTCATGGATTTATCTAATTGTCCACTAAGTAAAGAAGCATATTTAAAGATATTAGATAAAAAAGGTCTGCTTAAATAGAAACTACAACTGCCAATAAATAGGACTCTGAGTGGTCTGCAAGACTCAACGATGAGTATAGTGTTGAACTACATCTCGGCTTCTATTCACAATATTTTAAATCTATGTACTTTGCGACGGTTTTAGAAATATCATAACTGAATATCAAAGAATTATGACGAAGGGCGTGTATTTCGTTTAAAAATGACACATGTAAAAAATGGAGTGTTGAAATGCATCATTTTACAAATATAAATAAAATACATGTTAGTACTTCATATTGCAATGTGTTTCAAAGCTATCCCTTAGGGATTTAGTTCAACATGCAGTCAAAAATAATTTGGAGCATTCAGGTTTGCGTAACTCAATACTTTTATCTACGTTTATTGTAAATAGATACGGTAAGCATTAAAGATGTCAAACTATTCTTACGGTCACAGATATAACCCATTTCTATTTTCCTTTTTCTTCGTTGAAAATTATTTCAATAAACTTAGCTATTCAAAGAATTTTTGCCTTGATAAAGAAAAATATATTCTAATTTATTTATCGGACGTTTTGCATTATAATTGGTATAATTTGAATTATTCAGGCTCAAACTTTATAAAAAGGGAAAATTATTTGCAATGTTAGTGAATATTAACTATCTTTGTATCGTAAATTAGTAATATGCAAACAGAGAGACAAATACAGATAGTTGAAAGGTCGATGGAGCTCATTGCCAATAAAGGGATTCAAGGCTTTACAATAAAAAACCTTTCAAATGCAATTGGCATTTCTGAACCGGCAATTTATCGGCATTTTAAAAACAAGACAGAGATATTAATCACCATTTTAAATAATTTTAAGGAAATGGCTGAAATGATGTCTTTAATGGTTGCCAATAATGAAGATACTGCCATTGAAAAGATTGAATTTATGTTTTCAAAAATGTTTGAAATATTTACAGAACAGCCTGCTATTATTTCTGTTATATTTTCGGAAGAAATTTTTAAAAACGATGTTGTTTTAAAAAATAATATTATTGACATACATAATTTGCATCAATTAAACATCGAAAATATTGTAGGAATAGGGCAAAAGAACAAGAATGTAAGAACAGATATTGATAAAAGTAGCTTGGCTCTTATTTTAATGGGCTCATTGCGCTTATTGGTTAAAAGGTGGGAGCTTAATAATCAAAACTTCAACCTGAAAATGGAAGGTGAAAAGTTGTTGAAATCATTTAGATTATTAATTGTGAAATAATATAATTATGAAAATAGTAAAAGTATCGGAAATAAGTATTAAAGATACGCCACATAAAATTGATGCACGTGAATTGTATAATAAGGATAGTGCACAGGTTGTTCATTTAGAATTAAAACCCGGCGAAAGCTTAAAACCACATAAAACACCGGTAGATGTATTTTTTTATATACTTGAAGGAACACCGGAAATTTTGGTTGGTGACGAAACACAAGTAGTTGAAAAGGATTGCCTTGTTGATAGTCCAATGAATATTACTCATTGTATATCAAATAATTCTGATAAAACGGTTAGGGTACTTGTGGTAAAAGCTCCTAAACCTACTGCAAAAACAATATTGTTATAAATAAAGTTTCAAAAAAAAGCGATTGATATGAATCGTTTTTTTTGAAATCATCAAGTTAGTTAGTATTAACTATTTTAATTATTAATCATGAAAAATACATTAATAAAATTTTTAAAAGCACCTTGGGTAATAGTGGTTATAACAATTGCTATTAGCGCATTCTTGTTTATGCAAATGAAACAGAATTCAAGAATGGAAACCAATTTGGATAAGTATATGCCACAAGAGCACCCTGCCTTTGTTTTTAGCGATCTGGCCGAAGATTGGTTTGGAATAAATGATGGGATAATTGTTGCCATAGAAAATAAAAATGGAGTTTTTAATACTGAAACACTAAATACTTTAAAGCAGCTTACCAAGAGTCTGCAAAAACTTGACGAGATAGAAAAGGCAGATGTTACTTCGCTTTACACGGCTGATAATATTGTTGGTAGCGAATTAGGTATGGATGTTAAGCGTTTTTTTAAAAAAGTTCCTAAATCAGAAGAACAGTTAAAAGAATTGCAACAAAATGTTGAAAATAATGAAATGATTTATGGTCGTTTAGTCTCTACCGACAATACTGTTACTGTTGTAATTGCAGAAATAAGAGACGATGTGTTCACACAAGATTTTTATAGTGAAATATTAAACCTTGTGCAATCATACGAAACCGAAAATATAAAATTGCACGTGGCAGGTCGCCCAATTGTTGAGGGTACAATGGCTCTTTTGGGTCCTGCCGACATGAAAAAAATGGTACCCATTGTTTTGCTTGTAATCACCATAGTGCTATTTATTATGTTGCGTAGTGTTAAAAGCACTTTGTTAACTATGTCGGTAGTGTTTTTTAGTACACTTTGGGCATTTGGAGCAATGGCTCTTAGTGGCATCCCAATTTATGCTGTATCTACAATGATACCTGTAATGCTAATTGCCATAGGAGTGGCCGATGGCATACATTTATACAGCCACTTACAGTTGTTTTTACGAAAAAACCCAGATGCTACAAAAAAGGAAACTGTTATTGATATGATCGAAAATATGTGGAGGCCTGTGGCAATGACTTCAATAACAACCGCAATAGGTTTTGTGTCATTGCTTACATCAGAGGTTTATCCAATTAAATATTTTGGATTTTTTACAGCTTTTGGTGTTTTAATGGCAATGGTATTTTCACTTATGCTAATTCCTGCCGGAATTATGATTTTTGGCCTACCCAAGCTTCGAAAATCAAAAATCAAATCATCGAGTTCTGAAAATACCTTTGCTCAAATTTTTTCAGGATGGATTATTAAACGCAAAAGTATTTCAATATTTGCTACCATAGCAATAATTGCAATTTCAATTATTGGAATGCAAAAAATATGGATTAATTCAAGCTTTCTTGATAAATTTGAAAGTAACAGTGATATTGTTTTAACCGATAAATTTATTAATGACCATTTTGGGGGCACAACATCATTAAATTTAATACTTGATGCAAATGGAAAAACAGATGTATTTAAAAACCCCGATGTTTTAAAGTTGGTGAATAAAATGCAGCATAAGGTACAGAATGACTTGCCTGTGGTTGGCAACACATTTACGTTAACCGACTACATAAACCGTATGAATAAGGTGATGAACGCCGATGACGAAAAGTTTAATACTATACCCGACAGCAGAGAAATGGTTGCTCAGTATTTATTGCTTTACGAAATGTCGGGCGACCCTGAAAATTTGAATAAAGTAGTGAATTACGATTACGAAAAACTAAATGTTACATTCCAACTTAAAAGCGATGATTCAAAGGCTCTTAATTCGGCGCTCGATTTAATTAATAGCTTTGAAAACGACTTTAAAGAATATGGTATTACTTTAAGGTATGCAGGCAGCGGATATAAAGGTTTGATTTTTACCGACCTTATTTTAGAAGGCCAAATAAAGAGTTTAATTCTATCCCTTTTAATTATAATAGTTCTGATATCACTAATGTTTAAAAATATTAAAATTGGGTTTATAGCATCGGTTCCAATTATTGTAACTGCCGGAATTAGTTTTGGGGTTATGGGCTTTTTAAATATTCCGCTAAGCACAACAACGGCTCTGCTTTCAAGTATTGCAATTGGGATAGGTATTGATTACGCAGTTCATTTTATTGAGCAATATAGGACCAATGCCAAAAAAACTTCTGATAAATTGTTAATTGCCAGTAACACAATGGCTCATTCAGGCCGTGCTATTACTTTTAATGCAATAGTTGTAATTGCAGGTTTTATGGTGTTGTTATTTTCTGTATTCCCACCAAATAGAGAGTTGGGGGCATTGGTATCGTTAAATATGTTTACAAGCTTTATAGGAACTGTTACCATAATGCTTGTGCTTTTAAATATTTCAAAAATTAAGTTTAATAAAGAATAGAACTTTTATTTATACTTTTTTTGGAAAGTTGTGAAAAAGATGATGTATCCGAAATATTGTCAATAGAAGAAACCAATGATTTATTACGATTACGTGAAGAGGAAAAACTTGCCAGAGACGTTTATTTGTATGCTTATGATAAATATGAATTAAAAATTTTTAAAAATATAAGTAATAGTGAGCAAAGGCATATGGATGATGTTCTTGAAATACTTTCTGTATATAATATTTCTGATCCGGCAAGTTCAGAAAGAGGTGTTTTTGATAATGAAATACTGCAAGGTTTATACAATAATCTAACAGCTAAATCTGACATTTCACTCACTGAAGCTTTGATTGTTGGAGCAACTATTGAAGATATTGATATTTATGATATAAATGAATTTATATTAAGAACTGAAAAACATGATATATTAGATATGTACAATAAACTTAATTGCGGGTCACGAAACCATTTAAGAGCATACTATTCGCAAATTTTATTAGCAGACAGTTATTACTCAGCTCAATATATTTCTACTTATGAGTTTGATAATATTATTAGCGGAGAACATGAAAGTTGTGCAAATTAGAACAATATTAACACGATATTCTAAATAATAATAAATTATAAACAGCCCATTACTGATATTTTTTTGAGACATATACACTGAGCATGATTATAAATGCGTGACAAATAATATTCAGAGGGCACAATTTTTAAACATATGAAAACTTATAAATTTTTAGTAGTAGCAACATTGGTTTTGGTAACCGGATTTAGTGTAAATGCACAATTAACAGGTACACAAATAATTGACAAAACTTATAATCGTGCAAGTGGAGACGACCAAACATCAACTCTGAAAATGATTTTAGAAAATAAACAAGGTAAACAAAGGATAAGAGAAATAAAGCAGTTCTCAAAAGATTTTGGAGATGTGGAAAAAAGTATAATGTTTTTTAAGTCGCCTGCCGATGTGAAAAACACATCGTTTATGAACTGGAGTTATAATAGCGATAAAGCTGATGACCAATGGATTTATTTGCCTGCTTTAAAGCGTACAAAACGGATATCGAGCGACAGTAAAAGTGATTATTTTATGGGCTCTGATTTTACATACGACGATTTGGGTGATAGAAAAATAAGTGCAGATAATCATAAATTATTGCGCGAAGAAACCATAAATAACAAGGCTTGTTATGTGGTTGAAAGCATATCGAAAGACGAAGATTATATGTACACAAAAACAATAACATGGATTGATAAATCTACATTTGTAGGTGTTAAAAAAGAGTTTTACGATGAAGATGAAGAGCTTTTGAAAATACTTACAATTAAAAAAGTTGAGAAAATATCAGGTTTTTACGTAGTTACAAATTCCGAAATGAAAAACGTGCAAAAAAATCACACAACAACCATTACTTTAAACGAAGTGAAAGTGAATACCGGTATTTCAGCATCAAAATTTTCTGAAAGAATGATGACCCGAGGGATGTAACACATTAGTATATAACAGTATTATTAATAATAAAAAGCATGAGCAGTTTAAAAAAACCAAAAGTATTAGTATTCTTTTTACTTACATTTTTGTTTGCCACTTTCTTTATACAAGAAGCACAAGCATGTGAAATAGAATTTGAAATTACCAAAGGTAAAAAGGAAAAATATAAAGCCGGAGATATTATAGTTCTTAAAGTGTTAGTAACACTTACACACCGAAGTTGCCCCGAAGCTTTAAAAAAAACAAAATTCAAAATGAACGGGTTGAAAGTTGTTGGTGCTACTGATTGGAAACAAATTTCAGCAATGGAGTATGAAAGGAAATTAAAAGTTAAAATAGAAAGCAATAAAGATGGGAAATTAATTTTTAATGCCATAAGAACTTGTGATAAAGACGGTGGTTTTGGGTCGTTAAAGTTAGAGGCAATTCCTATTGAGGAGTGAGACTATTGCGAAAACATAGTTTTTGTGAATTTGCAAAATTTTATAAATTGTAAAACAGTGGATAATCAGATTTTAAATTCGTAGCTAACTTGTACTTTTCGGAGTGGACATATTATTACGAATAATAATTAATTCCTGCATTTTGCTGGCTAAATTTAAATATTATGAATCGAATTTTTATTATAATATTTCTGTTATTTCTGTTAGTGATTGAAATGCAGGCACAAAGCAGTTCAAATACTGATGAATTTGACCAAATAGAATATATCAATAAAGCTAAGTATAAAACAGATAGAATAAATAAATAATTTGGCGATGATGAGTTTACTAGTGATGAATTTAATAGAAATGAATTTGGTGGTGGGGATGAATTCTCAACAGGAAATGCTTCAGAGGAATTTGTTAATGTAGCAGGCAAAGAAGAAACGGTTAGTTTTAACAGATTATATTGGGCAATAGCAATTCTTTTATATACAATACTTGCCGGAATATTAGTAAGGTATAAAGGCACTCGTAAATTAAGAGGTTTGTTTTTGATGATTGGGCTTGTTATTTTGGGTTTTTACAGGGGTGGGCCGGGCATTATTTCAAGTTTTCAAAACTCATATCTGCTTACTATTGGTGTTGAGGTAAATTGGCAAGCTGCTGTGCTTTTTATAGGGCTAATACCTATAACATATTTATTTGGTAAAGTATTTTGTGGTTGGGTTTGTTATTTGGGGGCTATTCAAGAGTTCCTGCATATTGATAAAGTAAAACTTTTTCAGTCGGAAAAAGCACAAAAAGTGATGAAGATAATTCGAATTGTTGCCACAACAGCAGTAATTATTCAACTTACTTTTACTCATATTATTTTATGGAATAAAATAGGGCCTTTTAAGGTAGCTATAAATTTATTTTCGCCAAATATAACAGGATACATATTGTTGGGTATTGTGCTTGTTAGTTCAGTTTTTATACATCGTCCGTTCTGTAAAATGATTTGCCCGGTAGGTCTGCTTTACGGATTGGTTTCAAAAATTCATGGAGCTTCAATTCTTGGAATAAACAATACTTGTTCAGCTTGTAAGATATGTAATACCTCGTGTCAAATAAATGCAATAACACGCAATGGTAAAATTAGTAAATTAGATAATGAAGAGTGTATTCGTTGTGGCGATTGCATGGACGGTTGTAGAACAAGTAGTATTGCTTTTTACAATAAAGGAAAAAAGCACAGTAACAAAATTTTCCTTAAAGGTATTCGTGAACTAAAAGTTTAACTATATATACTGTATTATATATATTTATGCATAATGCAGGATAACAAAGAGGATAAAAAAATGAATAGATTTTTTATAAAAGCATTCTGGCGCACATTTCTAATTAGTATTTTAGTATATAGTTTTATTAATGTAAATGCACAAATGCATTGCCGCAGTACACTTGGTGGGCATTTGACTCCATTTAACGAAAAGTTTCCATTATTATGGGCTATTGAAGGTACTATGGCACCGGGTATTATTACAAGTCCGGTTGATAATGAAAAGCCTGCCACGCTAAATGGGGGAATGCTGTTGGGAGCATTAGATTTTACGGTAAAAAAACATACTTTTTATGTTGAAGGGGGCTATAAAAATTGGAAAAATTCAGAATTGTCTCAACCCATAAGCAGACACAGCAGGCATATTGGAATGAGACAGGCTTTTTATGGGTTTAATGGTGAAAATACCAATTTTAAAGTTGGTTTACATGAAACTAAACTCGGGAATTATTTTTTAGTAGATGAAAGAATATTTGGAGCAAGTATTGACCAACAAATTGAAGCGTTTACCGTAAATGCAAGAGCAGGAACAGTAACTGATAATTTTGCCCGAATGGGGCGTTTTTGTGCAAACAGACATTTATACAATTTAATTACAAATGATTTCACCAAAAATATTGGTGGAAAAGTTGGCGAAACAAATCTTGCCGGGATTGTTCTGAATTGGAACCCAAGCTATGTTAAACAAAAAAATACTGACAATGTTGATGAGTTTGGCGAGTTTAATGAATTTGATGAATTTGATGAGTTTGATGAGTTTGACGACTCTGGTGAGTTTGGTGAGAGTAAGAATAATTTGATCTCTAATATTGGTTTTATATTATATGATGAGTTTGGTAAAATAATTCCTGATAATAAATTTTATATCGGATCAATTATTGATTTTATCCTTCCCTCAGATTTCTCATTTCAAACAGGTGTAGTTTATCAAAATATGAAACTCAACAATTCAATTGTTTATATAGCTACTTTAAATCGTAATGTTACGTGGAAATCAGGCTTGTATTCAAAACTGGGTGTTGGTTACATTGGGAAATACAATATTGATGAAAACGCATTGTTTCAACCACTTTTCAGTAATATGTTTCTTGGTGAGGTAATGCGTCTTGATGCACCTGATTTCCCTTTGTGGAAAGCCAGTTTAAGTCACCATTTTACTAATAAATTAAAATTTCATCTTGGAATAAAAGCTGTTGGACAAATTGAAGCCAACAAAACATCTGAAATAGATATTGAGGCAGGTGTGAAAATGTTAAAACATGTAAAAATCACAAGTATTTTAAGTTATATAAAAACAGATGCTTTGCAAAATGAAGTTTATATGGCTCGTTTAGAGGTAAGGGTGGCTTTTTAACCTGTTAATAATAAATAAATTATTGTATTTAATTATACCCTTAAATCCGCAAGACCTAACAGGTCTTTGTTGATTAATAATTGCTTAGGCAAATTTACATTCACTTATTTTAGTGAGACCTGTTAGGTCTGATTGCCTAAAACAGAACACATTATAAAAACACTTACGGATATTAGATATACATAAAAATATTTGAGTAAAGAAACAATTTACAATGAAAAAAACATTAGGCATAATATACTTATTATTTTTTGTAAGTGTTATTTCCTTTTCCCAACAAGCTGATGAAATAGTAGGTAAATACCATTTGCCTAATGGTTTAGATATTGAATTGTTTTCAAAAAACAACAAATATTTTGGAAAAATAATAGCTTTAAATGATTTTGAAAAAGGGCAAATAAAAGACATCAATAATCCCGAAAAATCAAAGCGAAAAGACAATTTATTAGGAAAAGTGATTATTGAAAATTTAGAACACGATTCAAAAGAAAAAAAATGGATAAATGGGATTATGTATGGCCCTGAGAAAGGTATGTTTTTTAATTTGGAAATAAAAGAGAACAAAAAAGATGCTATTGTAATTGAAGCCTCAAAGTTTATTTTTTGGAAAACAATGGAATGGGAAAAGTTATAGTGTTAAGTCATGTATAAGATTACAAGTAAGCCGATGTAATTTTTGGAATTTTGGGAAACTAAAAATAGTAAACATAACTTGTTCCGAATTTCGGAAGCCGTAGCAACGTGAGTTTTTTTTTAGTAAAGCAAAAAACAAAAAGAACAAGGCTTGGTGCGAAAGATTATGCTTGATTTGACACTAAAGTATTTATTTAATCAGATTATTATGAGAAAATTTAGCACCATATTCCTTTTAGTATTAATACTTTCATTTTCTATATACGCACAGAATGTAAATAACGATAGTATTCCTGAAATTTGTTTAACAACAATATCTCAAATAAATCAAGGAAATAGTTATATGACTTTTCCAACTGATATTGGCAATATTGAGCCCCTTGTTTTTGAAGGAAACTTAATGCCAAACTTTTATATTCGTAAAAGTAAAGATTCTAGGCTAATAGGTGTTCTTACTCCTCAAATAATTATCAGAATGTATCAGGAGACATCAGTACCAGTACGTACGCCAAGTTACATGCCTCAAGTTACTGCATATTATTTACTAAGCTCAAAAGCTAATGTTAATAGTTTAAGTTCTTTTGCAAGATATGCTCACCACTCCAATGGGCAAGATGGGGATTTCTATTTAGACAACGGAGATATAAATTTAAAGACAGGTAATTTTGCAACAAATTACTTTGAACTAGGAATAATAAAGACAAATTATAATAAAAAATATAATGCCGCTCAATATTTTGCTACATCATTTCAATTTCATCCAAAAAGTTTAACATCTGATGAATTAGAAGATATTTATAGTTTATACCGATGGAATTCAACTTTCTCTATTTTTAAGTTAGCTGGAAATGATGGTAATAAAAGTAAAAAAACAAGCATATCAGTAAAAGGTAAAACAACATGGATGTTTGGAGATTACAACAATTTAAATAATTTTTCTTTAGATAGATTAAATTTGAGTTTTACATTTTATTGCCAACCAAAGTTTTTATACGAAATTGGCTTTTTTGCTCAAATATATCATGGTATGGATTATTATAACATTTATTTTGACCATAAAATTAGCATTTTACGCTTTGGAATTATGACAGAAAAATTAAGATTTTAATATTTAATATAAATCAACCATAACTATGTTTAATCATATAATAAAGTAATCAAATACTTAACTTATATGACCTTAATTAACTTATATGGTTTAAATTTTAAAAACATGAAAACAAAAACTCTAATAGTTGCATTGCTTGTATTAGCCAGTCAATTTACAATGGCACAGCAGACCGAAATTTCGGGTTTTGCACGTACTTATGAAGGTGTAAAGGTAGATAATGGAGATTTTACCATTATTCAGCAAACATTAAATTTAAACTTTGCTAAAAGTGGCGATAAGGTATCATTTAAAGCTAACCCTATGATATTTTTATTTAATGCCGACAGCTTAAATTTTAGAATGCGCGAATTGTATATGGATATGTATTTTGATAATTTTGATTTGAGAGTTGGTAAGCAACAAATTGTTTGGGGAAAAGCCGATGGCGTTTTTATTACCGATATTGTTTCACCTCTTAATCTGTCGGAGTTTTTATTACCCGATTTCGACGAAATACGAACAGGTGTTATAGCTGCAAAACTTGATTATTATATTGGGAATAGCACAATTGAAGCTATTTGGATTCCTCAGTTTACGCCAACAATCCGTCCGGATGATAACTCAATTTGGTATGTACAGCCGGAATTTCCCGCACCACCAACATTCGATTGGAGCAAAAGCATTATAAATCCATCATTAGAAAATAGCGAGTTGTTTTTAAAGTGGTCGGCAATGACATCGAAAATAGATTTTGAGTTAATGGGTGGCTATACATGGGACGATAATCCAACAATGCACATTCAAAAAGAGTTTGATATGTCATCTGGTAGTCCGGTGCTAACAGGCTTAAATATTACCCCGCAATACCATAGATTGACTGTTACGGGAGGTTCGTTTAGCACTGAGGTAAAAGGAATAATATTTAGAGGAGAAGCAGCATATTATAATGGTAAATATTTTCAAACCCAAGACCCAATGGCAGAAGATGCTCTAATTAAAAAAGATTATTTACACTATGTGGTAGGATTAGATTTTAATATTGGAAGTGTGAAACTTAGTACCCAATTTATTCAAAAATATATTTTAGATTATAGTGATATGATGAGTGAAAATGAGTTTCACAATACGGCAACTTTTATGGCCCGTTACGATATGATGAGGGAAACACTTCACTTAGAACTGTTTTCATATATCGGATTATCAAACGAAGATGCTTTAATAAGGCCAAAAATATCTTACGATTTTGACGATAGTTTTTCACTACTTTTAGGTGCAAATATTTTTGTGGGAGAACGTAAAGGTAGTTTTGGTCAATACCAAGATAACTCAATGATTTATATTAAAATTAAATATAATTTTTAAAAACACCATTTTAACCTGAATCATTCAGGTTAAATTTAGTTTGTCAATGTTTAAGTTTCCTTACAAATACTCAGTCGATTGAGTAGATTTGATATTTCAAATCGCTCAATTTGGGTTTCATCCCTTTTAGTACTAATTTAACGTTTAATAATTTTTAGTGGACACTAATGATATTTAGTATGAAATAATACCATGCTTTTACTTAAAAAAAAATCAAAATAACTTTCTATTGCAAAAAAGAGGAATAATACTACTTTTGCGCCATAAAACAATATTTTATAACATGTTGCCAAAATTTTTAATAGCTGATAACAGCCAGGAGCAACCTAATAGGTTGTTTGTTGTACATACTCAAAATCCTCGGTTTATACTTGAGGGCAGTAGTGATGATTTTTCTGAACAGCAGGTAATGCATTGGATTGATGAAATTGATATTTCAGATAAAGAGAGTAAGGAATTAATTGAAAGTGCAGAAGATTTTCTTGATATGGAGCTTTCAAACCAAGAGGATTTGTATGACGATATGGAAAAATATTAATTATGTAGGATAAAGGATAAATAATGGATATGAAAGATGCAGTAGCAATATTATGCGCAGGTGGTCCGGCACCGGGTATAAACACGGTAATAAGTTCGGTAACTAAAATATTTTTGCAGAATGGTTATGATGTGTTAGGTATTCATGGCGGTTATAAAAGCTTGTTGGACAATGAGCCAGAGTTTGATTATCTTGATTTTGAATTTGCCGATTTAATTTATAGCCGAGGCGGCTCGGCACTAAAAATGAGTCGCTACAAACCCAAAGATGAAGAGTTTAACGATGGGTTTTTCAGAAAAAATAGAATAAAACTATTGGTTACCATTGGTGGCGACGATACGGCCTCAACGGCTAACCGGTTATCAAAATTTTTAGAGAGTAAAAAGTTAAATATTTCAAATATTCATGTGCCCAAAACTATTGATAACGATTTACCACTTGAAGAGGGTACACCAACATTTGGTTACCACTCGGCAAAAGAGGAGGGAGTTAGGCTTGCCACCACTATTTACGAAGATGCGCGTACAAGCGGAAACTGGTTTGTGGTTTCGGCTATGGGGCGCGAGGCAGGGCATTTGGCTTTTGGCATTGGTACGGCCTGCCACTATCCTATGATTATTATTCCTGAAATGTTTAACAAAACCAAAATAAGCTTCGATAAAATTACCAAGCTGGTTATTTCATCAATGGTTAAACGCCGGATAATGGGTATTGACTATGGCGTTGCTATTATTAGCGAAGGTGTGTTTCATTATATGAGCGAAAAGGAGATAATAAATACCGGTATCAATTTTACTTTTGATGAGTATGGACACCCTGAACTGGGAAATGTTAGCAAATCGCATATTTTTAATATGCTGGTTCAGCAAGAGTTGAAAAACCACCGTATTGTAATAAAAAGCCGCCCAAATGAACTCGGATATGAACTGCGCTGCTGCCGCCCCATTGCTTACGACCTAAATTATGCAACTCGCTTGGGATTAGGCGTTTACACGCTTCTTGAAAATGGCAATACAGGGTGTATGGTTACTATTGCACGCAATGGCGATGTTAAACCCCTGTTTTTAAAAGATGTAGAAGATAAGAATGGCAAGGTAAAACCACGACTTGTAAAGATTGATACTGAAAATGTTAAACTTATTTTTGACAATAACCTGCACTATATTACAAAAGAAGATTATAATGCCGCCAAAAAATATCTGAAAAACCCAGAGGAATTTGATTTTAAGAAAATACTTAACTGGAAATAACAGATTGTGGAATGGAGGATTGGGGATTTAGAAAGTACTTTTATACGCGAGAAAATGTTTAAATAGGCATCAACTATGCCCCAATGTTTTATTGCCGCATATTGCACACGGTAAATATTGATTTCCTTAGTTTTTTATTTGTTCTTCTAAATCTTGAATATATGTCTTTGCATATATAAAGGCATCAAGCATTGGTTTATTATAGTTTTGAACTTCTTTTGCTGTTAAGCATAACAAATTATTAAATTCATCATTTTTATGGATTTTATGTATTTCACTACTATCAATATCTAACGCAAGTTTATACAAAAATTCATATTTTCCATTAAACTGATTTATTGAGAATAAAGTCAACTTATTTTCTCTGACATTTGCCAAAGTTTCTTCCTCAATCTCATTAATCATGAATTTAGTAAAGTCATTAAATGAATGAATCTCCATTTCATCCTTATTTGCAGTTCCTCCAATCAGACCGATACTTCCACTATCAACATTAGTGTTATTACCTCTCAATCCGAATACAAATTTACCATCTGTTGTAATAGGTATGCAATCTAATGTGATAAACTTTGATATATATGAAATTCCATATTTTTTGATAATATATGGTATGCCTTTATTAATCCTAAATACTATATCTTTAAACTCACATGTATTTAAGCTCATATGGATATTCCTGTCGTCAATTTGCAAAAATTTATCAATTGTATATATTATTCCATTCCAAATATTTTTCCCTAGTTTTTTCGTTATAGTAATTCTCTCATTCCAAATTGATTCTCTCTCTTTGATATATTCCTCAGATAGATTCGTGTTTTCTTGGAATTGAATCCTTATTTTTTTTATTTCGGCATCAGTCAAGTAAGAAATCATTATGTTTTATTTTCAGTAATTCTATTGTGAATTTATTCTATTTTTTTTAATATAACTCATAGCTTCAGTAATCTTAGTATCCATAGGTAAAGTACCATCAATCCAGTTTATTTTAAACCCTTCGCGTTCCATTTTTCTAAACCATGTCATTTGCCTTTTTGAAAACCGATGTATTGCCACATTAAGTTTTTCAACCATTTCGTTATAGCTCATCTCTTTATTTAAAAAACGGGTAATAAACTTATATTCTAAACCATAATATATAAGTGTTTCAGTGGGTATTCCTTTTTTTAACAAACTTTCAACCTCATCAATCATACCCTCGCGCAAACGCTGTTTTAACCGTTGGGTTATTCTCTCTTTAACCAAATTACGTTCTAACTTAATTCCAAAAATTAAGGGTTTTATTGTGGGAAATGTAAAGTCAATATCGGGATTGTTTTGATAGTAGGTAGCAATTTCAATAGCGCGAACCACCCTTTTTTTTGTGTCAGCATCACTTTTATTATGTGTTTTTTTTAATAGGGCTAACTTTGCCTTCAGCTCTTGCAACGAAAAAGGTTCCAATTCATCCCTCAATTTTTGGTTTATGGGTACATTAATTAATTTATAGCCTTTTAGTACAGCATCAATATACATGCCCGAACCACCACATAAAACGGGTAATTTATTATATTTTTTTAAATTATTATAAACTTTCAAAAAATCCGACTGGTATTCAAATACGTTGTATTTTTCACCTGCATCAATAATGTCAACCAAGTGGTAAGCAACTTTATGGTCATCAATTGTGTAATCGTCAATGTCTTTGCCGGTGCCAATATCCATATCTCGGTAAACTTGCCGTGAATCGGCACTTATAATTTCGGCATCTAACACTTTGCACAAGTTGACGGCAAATTTTGTTTTGCCTGTTGCCGTTGGTCCCAATATTGTAATTAAATCAATTTTTAACAATTCCATAAATGATATAATTCAATTAAAATAATTGTAAAAATAGTTTAATTTTGTGGCATAAAACACACAAAATGAAGATTGGAAAGTTTATTAAAAGAATTAAATGTATTACAGTTGAACCGAGAAGGGAGTTTATAAAAATTTCGTATGAGCATAAAAAACCCGGTAAAGTATTTATTGAATATACTTTACCTTTTTTAATACTTTATGCCATTGCTGCCTATCTGGGAAAAATTGTTTTTAGTCCTGTAACTTTTAATGTTGGTACAGATGTAATTTTAAAAAGCATTTTTATGATGCTGATAGTTGTTTCTATCGGTATTTATATTACATCGTTATTAATTAATGAATTGTTGCCCCTTTTTAACACAAAAAAAAATATTGTAAAAACTTTTACACTAATTTCATATACACTTACACCGGTATATATTACGTTAATTCTGTCAGGATTATTACCAAATCTTTCGGCAATATTCACTTTCATAGGATTTTATTCCATTATTCTGTTTTGGATAGCTGTATCGGCCATTGTTGATATTAAGAGGGAAAAACGCCAAATTTTTGTTTTTGTAAATATTATACTCATTGCATTGGTGTTTTTTATTGTTAGAATAGTTTTTGGTGCAATATTTTCGCTTTTTGTTGGTATGTAAAGCACCAATTATTTATACATAATTCAGGTTATAAAGGCAAAAATAAAATCTACAAATAGATACAGGTAAAAGCAATAAATAAAATGAGCAGAACAAACAATATAAGGATTAGAAATAAGAAAGCTTTTTATTTATACGAAATTATTGATAAATATACTGCAGGCATTCAGCTATTGGGTACCGAAATAAAATCAATACGCAACGGAAAGGCAAGTATAACAGAATCGTACTGTACATTTGTTGGCAAAGAGCTGTTTATTAGAAATATGAATATTGCCGAATACGATATGGGTGGCTACGTAAACCACGAACCTAGGCGTGATAGGAAACTATTGCTAAACAGAAAAGAAATCAATAAACTTGAGAAAAAAACCAAAGAGAGAGGTTTTGCCATTATAACCCTATCGCTTTTTACCAACAGCAAAGGGCTTGTTAAAGTTGATATTGCCTTGGCCCGCGGGAAACGCCAGTTTGACAAGCGGAATACCATTAAAGAAAAAGACAATAAACGCGAAATGGATAGAATGAATAGCATTAGGTAATTGTATGCTCAATGCCTAAAATTGTTAGTTCACTCCTAAGACAAAGTTTTTTTGAATTTTTGAATTTTTACCTTTTATAAATAGCTGATAATCTGATTGATGTAATTCTATGTTCGTGTATCTGTCTAACTTCGTAGCAGGTAGATTCGTGGTTAAATTGTACTTTACGGAATGGACTCAATTGTATATTTTTTAAATTATGCTGATATTAATTTGCAGTATCTGTTTTTCTTGTAAGGAATTGCCTTATCATCCGACTATGTATTTAACCTGAATAATTCATAAACCATCAAAAAACACTTTTTTTAGTTTTTTTG
>CBDUWQ010000019.1:0-33928 GCA_965370965.1 uncultured Bacteroidales bacterium | reverse complement strand
ATTATTGAAAAACAAAATATTAAGATATATGTTAATGATACAGGAACCGGTATTGACAAAAATATTATATCAAAAATATCTGATCCGTTTTTTACCACAAAAGATGTTGGGAAAGGAACAGGATTAGGATTATCAATTGCTTATAAAATTATTGAAGATAATAATGGAACCATAAAACACTTATCACAAAAAGGAGAGGGAACTGAAGTTATAATAACACTACCATTAAAAAGTAAAGAAAATGACAACAAACAATAAACATACATTATTATACATTGACGATGAGCCTATAAATTTGATACTTTTTGCCACATCGTTTAATAAATCGTTTAACGTTTTAACCGGAAATTCAGGAACCGAAGGATTAGAATTATTAAATAATAATTCTGATATTTCAATTGTAGTTACCGATATGAAAATGCCGGAAATGAATGGTATTGAATTTGTAAAAAAAGCTAAAGACGAATTTCAAAATATAATATTTTTTATACTTACCGGATTCGACCTTACAAAGGAAATATCAGAAGCCCTTAATAGTGGATTAATTAACAAATACTTTAAAAAGCCTTTTGACTATACAGAAATTGAAGCCTCTATTCAAGAAGCAATTAAAGGATAATATTTAAAATAACCAATGAAACTCCGCGCAGCAAGCCAACGAGGCATCTCATGGCATAATTTATTTTCTATACGCACCAAGGTGCGGAAAACCTGCCCGACGTTGAACTTGGCAGGCGAGTATAACCCTTGAAATCTCTCGACTATACTTCGTACTATGCGTTCGACTGAGCTCACGCCAAAGTCTCAGTAACCATGCTTAGAATCCCTACTTGCACTACCGTTTCAACAGGCAGGAGTTAGGCTAGATGATTTTGATTACAAAATCATAGTTTTACTGATTTAAACGACTCCAAAGCATCAAGTGGGTGATGGATAATAAACTTTGACCCTCGATAAAACATATAAGCCGATAGCGCCATAAACATATGGCTCAAATCAAAATAATTAAACCATTTGTGTAAGCTCCACTGATTCATAAAAAACAGTGCAGCAATTGCAGCAAAAGCAACTGCCAACAAAAAAGCCTTACTGCCGCTACTGCGGGTTTTAAAATAAATAATAAGGTTAAAGCTTAAAACTATTATCATAAACCCATAAAAGGTATGTACCTCAACAAAAAAGAAGTTTAATGTTGAGAACGTAATGGTAATAAATAAAATAAGCTCTAATACATTTACCCATGCAAAAAAAGTACCCACCCTTTTATTAATAATTGTGCGTGCATATTCAATTGATGCCCTCTCAACCAACATTACCGAAAACATACTTGTAAGCCAGCCTGGTAATTTCCATGGGTTAGCTGCGGCGTTCATTTTATTCTCGGGCAAAAATCGGGTAATAAATTCAATCCAATTTTGCGATAGCTCCCACTGCGAATCAAACAAATACAAAAAACCGTGTCCTACAACTCCCCCAATAAAAGTAGCAATGCCCATCGACAAAAAATAATATTTAAGATATAGATGTACCTTATTTATAACCGTAACCCTTTGCAATTTATAAAAAGCATAAAAGCATACAGCCGAAACTAAAAGATCAGTAAGCACGGTAACAGGTTCGTCAATACGAATACCTGCTAAATATATTTGTGTTAATTCAAATTCCATAAAAATAATTTTGCACAAATGTATAATTCTACTTAAGTGTTTGCAACTTTTATTTATAAACTATATGAAATGATTTTTTTTGAAATGTTTAAAAACAAGTGGGGCTGCCGGAGAGGCAGCCCTTTGAATTTCGCACCTGCATTAATTAACCCATGAAAAAGTAACAAAATGAAGTGAAGAGTGCATGTCAAATATAATACTAATTTTGAAAAGGTTTCATAAATTATAAAAAAAAAACGCAAATAATTATCAACATACTTATTAACAGATTGAATATTAAAATACTAATGAACTATTTTTAATTTAATTTTACTAAACATAAACGTTTGCACAAGGCCTCTTGTAAACATAAAAAGAATAAAAGCAAACCACAATGCATGGTTTTCATACACATTGCTTAAAACAAACCATGTCGGAAAAAATACAACAAAAACAGAAATAAGCATACTATTGCGCATCTGTTTTGTGGCTGTTAAACCAATAAAAACACCATCCCATATAAATGACGCAACCGAAACCAACGGTATTAACACAATCCAAAAAGTATATTTTTTTGCAACAGCAATTACATCGGGCTGATTGGTTAATAGTTTAAGTAAATACTCGTTACCTAAAACATATAATAAAGTAAAAGCTACACTAATACCCAACCCCCAAACAAACACTAATTTAATAACCATTTTTAAGTTTTCATATTGCTTTGCACCGTAATATTTTCCCACAAGTGCTTCGGCGGCATAAGCAAAACCATCGGTTAAAAACGAAAATATAAACAAAAACTGCAATAAAATTGTATTAGCCGCCAATATGCTATCGTTGGCCGAAGCCGATTGCGATGTAAAAAAAGTAAAAACAAATAAAAGACTTATGGTCCTTATTAAAATATCGCTGTTTACTTTAAAAAACTTCTTTATCTCAACAGAATTAAACAGGGTCGGTTTATGTAAAAATTTAAAATATTTTCGGTAATACACCAACAATAAAACAATAGCAATTACCAAACCTAAATACTGTGCTAATAAGGTGCCCCATGCAACTCCATCTGATTTTAAATGAAAAACCTTTACAAACAGCAAATTAAAGCCAATATTCAGCAAATTTACCGATAGTGCAATAACCATTGGTATTTTAGTGTTTTGCATGCCTATAAACCATCCGGTTAAAGCATATAATGCAATGGTGGCCGGAGCTGCCCAAACCCTTATGTAAAAATAGCTTTGTGCAAGCTGTTCAACTTCGGTACTGCCGTTCATAAGCATAAATGCCATTTTTCCTATCGGAATTTGAAATAGCAATATAAAAAATGCGGCAAAACCGGCAACCAACAAACCCCTAAAAAGCGTTGCAATAACCTCATTGTAATTTCTTGCCCCTAATGCTTGCGAGGTTAATCCGCTTGTACCCATCCTCAAAAAACCAAAAGTCCAGTAAAGCAGGTTAAATATCATTGACCCAATTGCAATGGCTCCAATATATATGTTAGAGTTTAAATGACCAACAATGGCCAAATCAACCATGCCAAGCAAAGGGATAGTTAAATTGCTTATAATATTTGGTATGGATAAACTTAATATTCGTCGGTTCATCTAAAAAAACTATTTTATTCTAAATATTTTTGTTAAATGTATTAATACAATTATTAATGACAGTGCAGCCAAATAATGCGAAGCATATGACAGAGAAGCCTTGTGACAACGAAATGTTTTACAACTAAGCGTATGCTACGCATAAACCATGTACAAAACTAAAGGTATTAAAATACCAATTGCAGTGAGCCATGCCCCCCTACCGGTAATACCGTTTTTGCCTTTTAGCATAAATAAACCCGTAATTGCAAGTAATATTAATGAAACAGAATAAATATCGGCAAACCATGTAAACAGCCTTTTAGCATGATTATAATGCAACCAGTTAAATTCATAAAATATTGGTCGGCGTTTTAGCTTCTCAATAATTGCTTTGCCAGTTTGTGTATTTACTATTATCGACCCTCTTTTAATAAAAATTTTTAATGTGCCTGATGATGGATAATAATGTTTTTTATAACTGCCTTTTTCACCAATGTTGTCAAGAAATGATATTATCCTATCCTTTTTCGGATTATTGATTAAATTACTGTTTACCGTTCTGTTTTCAACAATATAATTCGGATTCCAGTCATCAATGTGGTTAAGGCTAATTCCCGAAAGGCCATATATTACCGACATGGCAAAAAACAGGTATCCCAAATCGCGATGTGTAATACGGTTAAGTTTTCTAAGCTTCATAATTTTTTACAAAAAAAGTAGCAAGGTTAACTCGCTACTTTTATAAAATAATTTTGGTAATTCTTTAATTATGACCATGGTTGCTATCGTGATCATGGTCATGATCTTCTAATTTTTTAGAATCAGAATCACCTTTTGTATCACATTCGTGATATTTAGCCACTTTTAAATTATAAAATGCAATGTATCCATTCTCACTCGCTTCAATTTGCTCGCGGTATGCTTGAATTTCATCTGATTTTGCATGATGATCTACACTTGCAGCGTGCTCTGCTTCTGAATCATCTTCTTCTTTAGTCATTTCTTTTTTTATCTTATCTTCCCACTCTTCAACATATGCCATATCAATTTTTGTTTCAATAACAATACCTGTCATGCAAATTTCGCTACCTTCAATTTCTGCATCAAAAGCACCAATACTTTCCGATGCATTACCATGAATTGTAACATTCGGGTCATCAGTAAAAATATTTACACGTTTACCGCCATGCTTACAAACATGATCAACTGTACCCTTTACCGTTAATTCTTTCCCCACAAAATCAGGTGCAATTACTAAAAATGAATCAACTGATATTGATTCACACTTTTTTTCAACAGCAGTTGCATCATTATTGCCTGTATTGTTATTATTACAACAAGCTCCCAACAGAGCAACAATAGCAAATAAAAATAATATTTTTTTCATGTTTTTAAAATTTGTGCCTTCTGATTAATAATTTTTACAACATGACTTTTCACATTTATGTGTTGTTTAATAAATTTATCAGAATAGGCTGTTTTATAAAAAATAGTTTAGATAAAAATTTATACATAAATACTAAAAAGAACTAATGAATTAACAATTTGTTTCGAATTTTCTGAAAAAATTCTTATAGTTAACAACAAACACTAATATTTAAAATCACTTTCCATAATACGGAATCCGGTTAACCAATGACCTTCCCAAGGTTATTTCATCGGCATATTCAAGCTCATCTCCAACTGATATTCCCCTTGCAAGGGTTGTAATTGGCACTTGTGTTGATGACAATCTTTTATAAATATAAAAATTTGTAGTATCACCCTCCATAGTTGTACTTAAAGCCAAAATTACTTCGGCAATATTTCCTTTCTTTATCCTGTTTTCAAGCGTGTCAAAATTCAAGTCTTTAGGCCCTATTCCATCCATGGGCGAAATTCGTCCCCCAAGCACATGGTACAACCCCTTATATTGCGATGTGTTTTCAATTGCAATTACCTCTTTAATCGACTCCACAACACAAATCAACGATTCATCGCGGTTAGGATTTGAGCAGACTGAACACAACTCATTTTCGGAAATATTATGACACTTTTTGCATGTTTTTACATCCCTTTTCATCTCCTCAATGGCATGGGTAAAAGCAATAGTGTCATCATTTGGTTGATGCAAAATATGCAACACAAGCCTTAAAGCGGTTTTTTTGCCAATACCGGGTAGTTTGGCAAACTCATTAACTGCATTTTCTAACAATCGCGATGGGAGCTGGTATAAATCCATAATTCAATTTCCGTCTGCTCAAAAGTAGTTAGTTCTTTTAAATATTTTAACTAAAATACTAAAAGAATCTCCTTTTATTAACCAATTAATTTAGTTTTGTAAATAAAAAAAAATGACGCCGTTTGAAATTATATTAATACTTACCTCCTATTTTTTACTACTTTTTATTATATCGTGGTTTACAGGGCGCAATGCAAAAAACGATGCTTTTTTTCTTGGCAACAAAAAATCGCCGTGGTATGTGGTTGCATTCGGAATGGTTGGAGCAAGCCTTTCTGGAGTAACCTTTATATCGGTACCGGGGTGGGTTGGCACCAGTCAGTTCTCATACATGCAAATGGTTTTAGGCTATTTGTTGGGGTATTTTATTGTTGCCAATGTGCTACTACCTGTTTATTACAAATTAAACCTAACCAGCATTTACACCTATCTTAACCAACGGTTTGGCAAAGTATCATATAAAACCGGAGCCTCATTTTTTCTTTTTAGCCGAATAATTGGTGCCTCCTTTAGATTGTATTTGGTGGCAAATGTGCTTCAAATAACAATTTTTAACTCATTTAATGTGCCATTTTTTATTACCGTTGCGGTTACAATTTTATTAATATGGCTTTACACTTTTAAGGGTGGTATAAAAACAATTGTTTGGACCGACACCTTGCAAACACTGTTTATGCTAATTGCAGTTGGGTTTAGTATTTATTATTTATCAGATGCAATGAACCTTAATTTTTCAAGCTTAGTTACAACAATAAAAGAGAGCGAATACTCAAGGGTTTGGTTTTTTGACAACCCAAAAGAGCGCAGTTTCTTTGTAAAACAATTTTTTAGCGGAGCATTTATTACCATTGTAATGACGGGGTTAGACCAAGATATGATGCAAAAAAACCTAAGTTGTAAAAATATTAAAGATGCAAAAAAAAATATGTACTGGTACAGTGCCGCTTTTATTCCGGCAAATCTGCTTTTTATGTCGTTGGGAGTTTTACTATACCTGTTTGCAGCGCAATATGGAATTGAACTTCCCGAAAAGGCCGACAACCTGTTCCCAATAATTGCCACACAAGGTTATTTACCCAAAATAGTAACCGCTTTTTTTATGTTGGGTTTAGTGGCCGCAGCCTATTCAAGTGCCGATTCTGCCTTAACATCATTAACAACATCGTTTTCAATTGATATACTTAATATACAAAACCGCAATTTTTCATCGCAAAAAAAAGAGAGGATAAGGAAAACCGTACACGTGGGTATATCTGTTTTACTTGGTATAGTAATTATAGTATTTGGGGCATTAAATAACGATAGCGTAATTAGCTCAATTTTTACGTTTGCCGGATATACTTACGGTCCGTTGTTAGGGTTATACGCTTTTGGATTGTTTACTAAATATACCATTAATGACAAATGGGTGTGGCTAATAGCTGTTATGTCGCCACTAATTTGCATATTATTGAATAATTATAGCGAAACCCTGTTTTTTGGCTACCGCATTGGTTTTGAACTACTAATATATAACGGAATAATAACTTTTATAGGACTACTATTGTTGCGAAAAACAAAATAATTTACAACAACGCAACCTTTTAAAACACTTTGCCGTCTTGTTGTCGGTATCGGAGAAATAAAAAATAAAACCCACTAATTAATATCCGATTTATTGAAAGACTTAGAGAATATAATAAGGGACTGTAAAAAGTGCAGTGCTGAAGCACAAAAGAAGCTATACGAGCTTTTTTCGGCCAAAATGTTTGCCGTATGCTTGCAATACTCTAAAGATTATACTGAGGCTGAGGATATTTTACAAGATGGTTTTATTAAGGTGTTTACAAAAATAAAACAATTTAATTTTAAAGGTTCATTTGAAGGTTGGGTGCGCCGCATTATGGTTAATTGCGCGTTAGAGCGATATCGCAAACAGAGCTTATTATACTCTGTATCCGATATTCATGATTATGATTATAAGCTGGCATACGACGATGTTATGGGAGAAATATCAAGCAAAGATTTGCTGAATTTGGTTCAACAGCTTTCTCCGCAATACAAAGTTGTATTTAACCTTTACGGAATTGAAGGGTATTCGCATCAGGAAATTAGTGAAATGCTAAAAATTTCTGTAGGAACATCAAAATCAAATTTATCACGCGCCCGAATAATCCTTCAGGAGAAAGTAAAAGCATTATATGTTGAAAAAATACAAGATGTTAAATTAGTAGTAAAATAAAATGTATGACTATTAAACACGATATTGATAAGTTATTTAAGCAGGGATTGTCAGATTATTCCGAAAAACCACCGAATTTTGTTTGGGATAATATTGATTATAGGTTAAATCGTAAAAGATACAAACGGAAGAAGAATATTATGTATTCATTGGCAGCATCGGTTGCGCTTTTATTGTCGTTTGGTGCAGGATACCTGTTTACCGACTCACAGTCGGAAAATCTTGTGGTTTTAAACCAAAATATTACTACCCCTCAAATAATATCTGAACCTAACACAAGTATAATAAATAATACTAAAACAAATAACACTATAATTGGTGATAGTAAAAATATTGAAAACAGTACAAATAATAAGGCAACAAAACCTAATAATAATAATAATGCATCGGTAAATTCAATAAAAGATAATGGAAGCGTAAAACAAGATTCTGATAATCAAAAAAACAAATCAGTAAAAAAAGCTACATCTCAAGGCATTTTATTGGCGCCCATGTTTGCAACATCAAATAATTTTGATGCTAATAAAACACAAATTGCCAACAATAACAATACAGACAATACTAAACTAAACACCCTTGAAATGCGGGGATTAGAATCGTTACCCCAAAATAAAAATAGCGAGCTAATGTATGATATTAGGCAAATACCAATTATGCCTGATTATACTACAACTAACATAAACAAAAAGGGAAATGTTATGTGGTCGGTTGGTATTTCTGCTACCCCGTTAATGAGTTATCGCAAAGTTGAAAATGTTTCATCAGACCTACTAATGGATGCTGCTACTTCAACTAATTATGAACAAAATTATACAAACGAAAAGCCTTATGTATCATATTCGGCAGGTGTTGGCGTAAACTGCAAGGTGGCAAAACGATGGAGAATACAATCGGGGTTGTACTTTTCAGAGTTAGGTCAAATATCAGAAAATATTGCACTAACAGGAAATCAACCTTATGCCGTTGTCGATAATAATTCATATTATATAAATACATCAACAGGCAATATTAAAGTACAAGGAAACCCAAACGAATTAATTAACAGATTTTCTGATAAATCGAATATTGACAACGATTTATACGCAACACCTCCGGGAACTAACGATATGCTTGACCAAAAATCGGAATTTACAGCAGACTTTTTGCAAACCTATGAATATTATGAAATACCGGTTGCTGTTAATTATACTATTATTGACAGAAAACTCTCAGTTAATATGACAGGGGGAATAAGTGCCAATATAATGTATAACAACAAAACCTACATTCAAAATAATAACTCACAATATGAGCTAAATACTGAATCAACTGATTTGAAAAACATGAATTACAGCGGAATATTTGGATTGGGGCTTGAGTACCCTATTATAACTAAGCTTAATTTTAGTTTGCAGCCCACATTCAGATATTCATTAAACTCAATAAACAATTCAAATACTGTTTACCCCTATTCTTTCGGAATATATACCGGATTACGGTATAACTTTTAAGACTTTACAACCCCTTAGGCTCGGAAAGCCAAAAAGCCGTAACTTTATTTATAGAGTACGGCTTTTTTTAACCTTAATTCAACAGTATTCTACTTGTTTTACAGAGAGAGAAAAAAATCGTAGCAGCCTGTCCGCCGTGGAGGAACGCTATGTTGTCCATACAAACCGGAACTCGTAGCGCCCCGCCTTAATGACAAAGTCGGGCAGGCTGCTGCGAGATTAAGTGCGATGCACTTATCAGTTGCTTTGCAAAATGATTACTGCTTACAATAAAACCATAAAGTTCCAGAAATAATATACCGCCAAGGATGGCGGTGTTCCACTGTAGCATCGCCATGATGGCGGTAAATTCAAAAATAATATAAAGCTGAGTACTATGGTTGTTGCTGCGCTGCAAAAAATCGTAGCAGCCTGTCCGCCGTGAAGGAGCGCTACGTTATCCATGCAAACTATCCTTACACATTCATACATCTAAAAAGCATTTGCCCAAAACAAAAAAAGAGGCTAAAAGCCTCTTTTTTATATCTCTAAATATTATTTTCTTAATCTTTAACACATCTAACTGCGTATCCACACCTTTTATAACGATTATAATTAGTCATTATATCATTATCAGCACGAAAATATTTGGTATCTGATCTACTACTATTACTCTCAGTTGATGTTTGATAATAACCACGGGTGTGAATATTATAAAATGTAGAATTGGAATACCATCTGCCTCCTAGAACAGCTGCAAAACCATACAAATCTGTACCTGTGGACTTAAGTGCTTTTCCTGCTCCATATCCAGTATCACCTTCTACAAAAGCTCTAAGCTCATTCCATTCTGCACTACTCGGTAAATGCCAACCATCGGGACAAACACCCTGCACGTAACTTGGATTGGTATTGCTCGATACTTCACCATCCATTGCAGCAGTCCAATTATAAAGCACTCCAAAACTTTTATATTCGTCAGTTAGTTCAGCTTTTTCTATTTGAGCATTCTCATCATCAGCTACATCAGGGTAATGATTATAAACATAATAGTAAGGTACAGTATATGACCCTGACGAGGGATGATCAACTTGTGGCAAATAAGTCAAATTTTTACCCATCCAAATTTGTTCTCCAATCTCAACCTGATTATACTCCTTACCATCTCTTGAATCAATAAAAGTTTTAAACACTTCTATTTGGTCACTTGTAAGTACTACAATCGATTCTTCTCCATCCTCAACTCTAATTTTTTGACTTATATCATCTCCTTTTATAGAAACAAAATTAACTTCACAAACTCCCGGCTCAAGCCCATAAAAATAAAACTTACCACTATTATTTGTTACAGTTACCTCATCAATTTCTATTGATTTTTTATCGTCAACATAATGTAAAGTTATTGAAGCACCAGTTATAGGATTGTTATTTACATCAATAAGCATACCCGATATAGAGATAAAAGAATAGTACACAAAAGTTAACTGATGATCGGTGTTACCTTTTACCTCATAATCAAACATCTCCGATTCTTTAAAAGTAGAATTATAAGCTGACAATTGATAGATTCCTGCAGGAATATTTTCAAAAGTAAATTCACCTTCTGTATCAGTTACATCCTGCCTGATAGTATTACCATTTTGGCTTAACGTAACTGTTGAATTTGGCACCACTTTGTCATCTTCAGTTTGTAAAACACCAAAAATATTTCCGTTTTGAACTTTCGTTTCATCTTTTTTACAGGCAGTAAATACCATAAAAAACGAAAGCGTATATATTATTATTTTTTTCATCTGTTTAAAATTTATTGCCCACGAATTACACCAACCCACCTGACGTATGGCAGGTTATCACAAATATTTTTTTAATCATCTCTCTCTATGGTTAAAATTAATCATGGGTGTTTCATCTGTTTATAATTTACTTTAACTCATTAATCTAATAAGTAAATTTCGGAATTACCCGAATATTAAATTATTTTAAAATCAATTTATCAAGTCCAATACCAACTGATATACCAAAACTATGTGTATAAATAGCAGGTTTCAATTCAACATTATTAATATTGGTAAAACCATGCTGGTATTTCAAATCAATTCTCAAATCAACCGGATCCATCTCAATATCAAAACCAACACCTATAACAGCTGTATAATTATTATAAACAAACCTTTCTGTAACATCCGCTTCTGATTTAATATCATTAATAAAATCATCACCTGCCGAGGCTTCTTCTCTATAAGTTATATGGTTTGCACCTAAAATAAAATCGAATGAGGGTCCACCAAATACTCGCATGGCAATACCACCCATATCAAGGTTTAACTGTGCTAAAATAGGCACCTCAATTACCGATAAAGCTAAATTGTGCTGTTTTGCCGCATCATCAAACTTTGGCGAATATTGGTCATAAAAATATAAAGGATTAATATCATTTGCTCCTTTAACTGCATATACCGGCTCAATTGAAACACCTAGTATCTCCATAATATTATACTGGAAATAACCACCTACATCAAAACCAGGTCTAAGTTTACTCCAAACATTATTACCGGTAGAAATGGTACTTGTTAAAAAACTACCTTTAACACCAAACTTCATGTCTTGTGCATTTATTGAGTTAATAAACACAAATGCACATAATACTGTAAAAATTGTTAACTTTTTCATATTGGGTCTTTTTAATTTAAATCGAAATTCAAATAACAAAATAAACATAAAATTAATTATAAATCAATTAAAATTTCAACTTTATATGAAATTTATTTTATTAAAAAAAAAATATTTTCCCATCATTACCGTTAGTCTTTGATTCTCTGTTATTTACATGAATATAACATAATAATTACACCTTTTATTTAAAAAAAAATTAAACTTTTTGTTCTAATTACAAAAAAAACCAATTATCTTAGCCTTTTTAATAATTTAACCCAAAATACAGAACATTATGAAGAAAATTTTCATTTCTGGGGTCTTTTTAGCCCTCGTGTTTGTTTTTTCATGTACAAAAGACAAGTTTACAGAAGAAAACGCAACACAAGCACGAAAAGACGTAATTAGTCACCAGGACTCTATTGAACACGCAAGAGACTCACTAAACATGATTGGTGGAATAATCCAATTTAGCGTGAGCGTAATTCCCGTTGACGGAAGCACGGGTTTTGTTGGCGGACTCAAATCTGCCGAGTCAATTGAAATGTTAGCGGGTGTCACCGTATCGGTCTCGCAACATGGAGTAGTTTTAACCGGTATTACCGACGAAAGTGGGATAGCAGTCTTTCATGACTTGCGCGTAGGTACTATTAACGTTAATGTTAGGGCAACAGACTTTACAACTGTTAGTTTTATTGCTAAGATTAAACCCGAAAGCGACCCTAACGTAAATTCTTATTATGACGTATTGAGGCATGCTGCCACAATGGTTCCAGTTTTTTCGTTGGGTACAAACACATCTGAAATATCGGGTTTGTTAACCTACGAAACTAACTTAACCAACACTGCACCTGAAATTGCTGCCGGTGTTACGGTTATTGCAATGTTAGATGTTAATGATGAAAAATTTAGAAAAAATTATTTTGAAGACCTTTGGGATGAGCCA
The DNA here is from genome assembly GCA_965370965.1 of uncultured Bacteroidales bacterium. Lineage (GTDB taxonomy): Bacteria > Bacteroidota > Bacteroidia > Bacteroidales > SZUA-534 > GH45. The sequence goes on along the minus strand of CBDUWQ010000019.1, from coordinate 21,184 downwards.
TTCGGATATTACCATGCTAAAATAGTGCAAATAGCCTATACCGACTTGGTAAAATCGGCTGTTACCGATGCTGCTGGAGCATATACTATTGATATGCCATCGGCTGCCGATGGACTACCAATTAAGATGGAGGTATCTGACATAGCTGTTGACCAGCAACTGTTAATGAATACAGTAAATGATGAGCCTGTACGTGGTGTACAAACAATTCGTACTATTTTTACTGCTGATGTTTATATTCATGCAAGCAATATACCATTTGTTGATGCTGCATATGTTGAATTTAGCCTCCCAACAGGTGTTACTACACAACAGCCTATTGAAGATGCTGTAGCAAATGCCATTATTGGCGAATCAGGTATTGCATCGGTTATTATTACCTATCAAGGTAGTGGTTATACCCAACCCCCAAAACTAACAATTAATGGTGATGGTGAAGGTGCCGAGGTTGTAGCTTATATATCTGAAGGTAAAGTAACATCGGTAGAAATTACAAACCCCGGTAAAGGTTACTCAACCGCAACAGTTAATGTTGGTTCTTTTGTTGAAACAGATGCTGACGCTATTCCTGTTATCTCTTATGGAATAACTGAGTATTCGTTTGTTGATGGTGGAGATGGCTACCAATCAACCCCTGATGTAACAATTGTTTCAAGCTCAGGTACAGGAGCAACCGCTCAGGCATTAATGTCGGGTTATGTTAGTAATATTGAAGTTACCAACATGGGTTCGGGCTATGTTTGCCCACCAAACGTTTTAATTGAAAGAGCTGATGGCGCTCTTGCTACAGCTACTGCAGTAATGACTGTATATAACTCAATGCATTCTATTACCTTATCAGAAGCTTATCTTACTAATACATTTGAAGATGTTCCTGAGGTGTTGATTACTACACCCGGCGGATTAACAGGTAGTGGTGCAACAGCCGTTGTTCAGTTATCAAATGATGGTAGTGTTGATAATATTATACTATCAAATGCAGGATTAGGATATACCGAAGCACCTACTGTTTTAATTACAGGTGGTGGTGGTACAGGAGCCGTAGCCGAGGCAATACTTAATACAGGCGATGGAAGTATTTCAATAACTGTATTAGATGGTGGTAGTGGTTATACATCTGACCCAACCATTGAAATATCTAACCCTCCAACCGGCGGAACAGCCGCTGTTGTTGACGAAGTAATAAGGGTTTTCCCAATATCAAATATTACCTTAACCAACCCCGGTTCAGGTTACAATATTGCCTATAGCTTAAATAACGGAAACGATGATTACAATAACGAACCCAATGTTATTATTAACGGAACTACTTTAACTGATATGCAAGTTACAGTTCGCCCCGATTCTAAAGTTGAAAGCATTACAGTTGGTGCAACTGGTGATGATTACCAAACTCCACCTGCTGTAACAATTACACCGGCATGTGGTTATGGTACCGATGCAACAGCCGTTACCGAGATTTTATTCTCTGTAAAAGATGTTGTAGCAGTTGAAGAAGGGACAGGATATATGAATGTAATCGACATTGTTGTTACCATTGTAACTCCACCCGAAGGATGCTTAACACAAGCTGAGTATGACCCTGTATTAGGTGCAGGTGTATTAAATGATGTTATTATTAACGATGGCGGTGAAGGTTACCTTGCTCCACCGTATGTATATTTGTGGGATGATGCAAATAGTAATGAAGTTGAAGCATTAACTGCAACTGTTGCAAATGGTGCTGTTACAAGTATTACATTTGATGAAATTACAGGTCTTGAAGAAAATATTGCTGACTATGAAATTAGATTTAAAATTGTTGACGATGCTGCTGAATTTGACCTTGGAGCTTATCCACAATCGGGTAAAATATCGTTTGTTGAAATTGTAAGTGCAGGTGCAGGATATACCACCGTACCTGTGGTTAAATTTATTAGGATTGATGGTGATGATGACCCTATTGAATCTGGCAGTTATATTGATGCAGAGGCAACAGCAGTTATTGTTGACGGACGTGTAATAGAAATAAATATAACCAACCCCGGTACAGGATATTACTACGCTCCTGATATTGAAATAAAAGTTCCAGACGGACTTGAAATAGCAAAAGGAACTGTTGAGATAAATGACGATGGCTACATTACGGGTGTTAATGTATTTGAAGGTGGCGAAGGCTATTCTGAAGAACCTACCGTAACTTTCTTTGCTTCGGTACCCGGTATGGGTGCAGGTGCTACAGGTACAGCTGTTATAGTTGATGGTACTGTTGATAAGGTAGTAATAACCAACAACGGAGCAGGTTACCTTGGTAAAAACAGCCCTGAAGATTCAGAAGATGTTCAATTTATACCAAGCGGCGAAGCACTTGAAACGTTCTATGTTATTGCAGGTAAATCATATATTAAAGACATTTATTTGGGAACAGGTAAACGTACTATAGAGAATTAATTTAACCCTTGAATAATAATTTTAAAAAATGAATAAGATGAAAAAAATAATTTTATCAATATTTATAGTCGGATTTAGTCTTCTTGGGTTTGCCCAAGACAGAGTTTTAATCGATGAAGATTTTGACTCGTTTACTCCGACAGGCTGGACTGTTGATGGTTCAGCAACTCCTAGCTCAGTAACATGGACACAGTCAGGATACCCTATAATTGCAAGCGATGTGGTTGCTTTAGAAGAGTATTTAACCTCACCAAATATTGAGTTAGACCAAAACTACACCTATCAAATTAGTTTTAAATTTGCTCAATATGGTGCTACTGTGGTTAATGGTGACTTAGAGGTGTTAGTATCATATGATGGTACAACTTGGGATCCTACCGATGCAAATGCAGCATCAATAATGATAAAAAACGATGCTACTCAAGATACTTGGGTAACAGAAGCAGGTCATGGAGTAACTCCTCCTGCGGCTACTGGCAATGTTAAATTTGCTTTCCGCTTTTTTGCCGACGGCAGCGAAATGGAAATAGCTGTTGACAACTTTATTGTACAAGTTGATAGTGCCGCTGACAATACTCCACCTCATCCTGTAGGTTGGGAAAATTTAGTCGAATACAAATTTGAAGCCGGTTTTAACGGTTGGGCAATAGTTTCGCAATCGGGTGCAAGTGCTGTTGAAACATGGGAGCACGAATCACTTTGCAAAGTTGGAGAAGATACTGACGAAGTTCAAACAGTATTATTAAGCACACCAAAAATTGCTGTTCCCGATGTTGAACATACCGACTTTGATATATCAGCAGATTTTTACAGCTTTTTAAACAGAAATGGCGATGGCGTTAGGTTATATGTTACAACCCAAGATGACTGGGTTACACTAAATAATCCTATTGATTTAACATATAACATTAATAATAATACTAATTTAAACAGTATAGCATCAACATTAATCGAAGGCACTCATTATAATGCAGGTGACTCAATGCAATTTGTGTTTGAATTTACTAATACGCCTGCAGGTAGTGTAGATTTTTATTTAGAGCACTTTACTTTTGAGCTTGTTTTTGATGAAGCGGCAATAAATGGCGATACTGAGTATTTAGACTTAACAGGAACAGTACAACCAGATAGTGTAATATCACCTCTACATGAAAAATATGGCATGTACACCGCCGAAGGTTTTTGGCAGGTACAGCCCGATAACTGGGCAATTGATACTACTGGTTTTGATGGTGCTATTGTAAAAGGTACATCATATAATAATCATGATTATTTTGCATATTTTACAGCCGATGCTGATATTGATGCAATGGAGGTTTCAATGACCACCGATGCAATTGCTTACAATGTACCCGATGTTGGTGCTACGTATATGCTTAATTTTGAATGGGCAACTGAGCCTACGCAAAATGCAGGTGATGAGACTGACCCAAATATTACAGGTGCTCAATATAATTACGGCGACTTTGTTGTTGAAATTAGCACCAACGGCGGTTCAAACTGGACAGAAATTTGGTGGGAAGATGATGAGGATACTCTTAATGAAACCACAAGTGATGCTGACAGAAATAATGGTAATTTAATAACCAATGCTTGGACAAACTATGGTGACTACATGGCAGATGGAACAATTTGGTACGCCACATCTGTTGATATATCAAATTATTTAACCGGAACAGGAAATTTACTTGTCCGTTTTAACTATTCAACAATTAATGTTGATGCCGGTGATTTTTACTTAGATAATTTCTATGTAATGAAAACCACCAACCCAGAGTTTGACATGGACGGTACAATGCCATTATCAGTTGATAAAACAGCCGGAGATTATTTTATTGATTATTCAAATATTCCAATCTCACAGTTAGATAACCCTGTTAATTTTGGTGCAATAGTATTTAATTATGGTTTAACCTCATTCCCCGACGGTCAACTGAATGTTACTGTTAATACTAATGCTTTTGGTTATACAGCCGTAACTGATGACAGTTGGACAAGTGGAAATAAATATTGGGAAGTTACTAATTTTGGTGCCCAATATAACGGTGGTTTAACAGTTGAAGCCGGACAGACTTATGATATAGGTTATAGCTTAAATGTAAATGGAATTGCATATAACGATGCGAAAAGTTTTGATGTAACTACTGATACATATGCAAAAGTTGATTTAAGTACAGCTGCTAGTTTTGTAACTCCTTTTAGCATTAATGACGGAACATCAGGTTCGGTAGGTTCGGTATTTGAATTTACAAACAGCGATGTTGTTGTTAAAGTTGCTGCAGCATTAAGTTCGGCAGCAGAAACCGAAGCTTATTTAACAATTATTAAACTTGATGAACCTACCGATGCAACAGGCACAAAGGTATTTACATCATCAAGGGTTATTATTGAAAGTACAGGTGCTGCTAATTATATATTTAACGTAGGTGTTGAGCTAGAAGGTGGAAATTTTTATGCCTTTATGATTAACCTTACCGATGATACTGATGTACTAATTGCAACCGAAAATACATTTGATGGGCAAATAGTAAGAGGTAACGCCGATGCACTATATAATGATAATCTTGAAGAGAATCTTTATATTGGATTAGAAATTATACCTAATGAAGGTCCTGTAATTGTAACTGAATTTCCTAATAATAGAGTAGTTGTAGAAGCTGTTGACCCAGCATCGCAAGATTCAGTTGTAATTACAATAATTGCCACCGACGCAAATGGCGACGACCTAACATGGCCTGCCGGTGCAAGAATTTTTAGCCCAGAATGGCTAGCCGGTTGGATGAACTTTAACGATAGCAAGGGTGATACCTTATTATTAACAGGTAAACCTGATGCCGACGACCTTGGTACAACCAATGTTACAGTTGTAGTTGAAGATGAAAAAGGAGCACAAACAAGTTATGCTTTTGACATTGAAGTAGTTACTGAACTGGCTTACTTTGAGCCTGATTATACTGCCGACATTAGGCAATTTACCCAAATTGATGATGAACTTGGTGAAGAAACTACAGAATTTTGGACACGTGCTGCAAATCTTGCTACAATTAATGGTGAAGTAGGTAAAAAGCAAAAAGATAGATTAATTTCTACTCCAATTATGATTCCTGCCGCATCAAAAGCTGTTGGCGAATCGTACAGATTAGAGTTTGAATGGAAAGCCGGTTCAGCAACCGCCGACTCTAAATACTTTATTGGAGGTATTGCCGGAGCACTTGGAACCGAAGATACAGATGGTGGTGCAAATTATGCCGATGTTTCGTTGGTAGTTTCAACCGATAATGGTGGAACATGGTCTGCTCCTATTTGGAAAGAAGATGATGCTGCTTTATTAGCTCCTGCTACCGATGGTATTTACCAAGGTGCAAAATGGGGTTATAATGGTAACCAATGGTACAATTCTGTTCTTGACCTTGATGCTTATGCAGGCGAAATTGTTTATTTTGCTTTTGTTTACGAGAGTAAAAATGTTGCAGTTGCTGCCAACAATAAGTTTGAGATTAAAAATTTCAAGGTATTAGGTAATAAAGACGTTGATGTTGATATATTTATACATACCGATTTTACAAGTATCCCAACACAACACTTTGACTGGACAACAGGCTTAACATATAATGTACAGTTAATTAATGACGGCAGAAGCATACCTGATGGAGCAACTTATTCATTAAGTTTCCCAATACAGGGATACTATGAAGAGTTTGATATTGATGCTTCAACATTTGCTTTAAGCGATACTGTATGGAGAAATTATACTTTTGTTCCTGATTCAGGCATAATGACCAGTTATACATTAACAGCTACATTAGATGTTGATTTGAATGCAGGTAACAATAGCGACAATAAAGCCATAAATGTTGCAAACAGTACAATGAATAAAGATAAAGCAGCTACTGTTGCAGAAGAAACTTTAGCTCAGTATGATGGTGTAGGTACAATTTACCCATTGGCAGTTAATGATTTATTAGAGAAGGTTACCGTTAACTTTGCAACTGCAAGTTCACATTTTAGTGTTTCAGTTTTACAACTTGAAACTGCTGATGCCACTACAGGCAAAGTTATAGCTGCAACTACTGATAATTGGGCAACAGGGTCTGCAGTAGCACTTGTTACAACAGTTGGTTCATTTGTAATTGAATTTGAAGAGCCAATTGAACTTGAAGCAGGGTACTATGCTGTAATGGTTAGCCAAATTGTTGATGGTGAAGTTGTAACGTTAATGCGTTCTGACAGAGACCAAGATAAACTTGGATTTATCCGTGGTAACGACAACTCGTTATACAATGAAGGTGACGATAAAGGTTTCTTAGATATGGTAATTAACTTTACTGCTAATGTAGCTCCTGATTTTGTAGCTATATCGGTTGCAAATGAAGAGGTTTACCAAGGACAAACATTTAGCCGCACTATTTTAACTAAAAACCTTAATACTTATGGCACCATATTTATTGAAGAGGTAATAATGCCACAATGGTTAAGCTTTAACGATAATGGTGATGGTACAGCAACTATTACAGGAGATGTAGCAGATGCAGAACCCGGCGATTATACTATTGAGATACGTGCACATGACAGGTTTAATATAGCAACCAAAGTATTTGTTGTTACAGTTTATGCTAACCCTGCACCTGTATTCTCAACAACTCCACCATCTGTAGCATTTGAAGATGCAGCATTTACTTATACAGCAAGTGGTTACGATGTTTTAGGTGATAATACTACTATTACAGCAGTACAATTGCCGGCATGGTTAACAGCCACAGCATCGGGTACTGATTTAGTATTAACAGGTACACCATTAACAGCTAATATAGGAAATAACGTAGTTAAACTTGCTATTACCGATATTCCATTTGGTAATGTTACTCACCAAACATTTGATTTATATGTATATGCTAATGATGCTCCTGAATTTGTATCAACACCAAACGAAGATGCATTTATTAACATGGAGTATGTATATTACATAGTTGCAAATGATGCAAATGGTAATGATGGATTGGTTGTTACTGAAAGTGGCGTTCCTACTTGGTTAACATTTACCGATTTAAATAATGGTAAAGCTACACTAACTGGTACACCAACAGTTGCTGGTACAGACGATATTGTTTTAACTGTTACTGACCCATCAGGAGCAACAGACGTACAATCATTTAGCGTTACAGTTAATACAAATGGTGCACCTGTATTTACATCAACTCCGGTAACCGTAGCTAAGGAAGATACTAATTACGTATATTTTATAACTGCTACCGATGCCGATGGTGATTACTTATACTTTAGTACAGAGGTAATTCCTAACTGGATGACATTTACCGTTACAGGTAACGGAGTAGCTACCCTACAAGGAATACCAACCCAAAACAATGTTGGCGACAACGTGGTAAGTATTTTAGTTGGCGACGGAAACAACACTGTATTGCAAAACTTTACAGTTGTTGTAGCTGAAGTTAACGATGCCCCACTTTTTAAATCAACAGCTGTTGAAACTGCTACAGTAGGTGAAACTTACAACTATATGGTAGAAGGTTGGGACGAAGAAGGTGCTACATTAACTTATGACGGTGAATTACCTGCATGGTTAACCATTACTCAAACTAATGATGGAATGGCAATAGTATCAGGAACACCATCTGAAAATGTTATTGGTGATATCGCTATCACTCTAACTGTTAATGATGGCAACAGTACTACCGACCAAGTTTATAACCTGTCAGTTTCAGGTGTATTAGATATTGTAAATGGTTCAAACAATGCTGTTGAACTTTATCCAAACCCAACTTCAGGAGTATTTAATTTAAAATATGCTGAAGGAGCTGATGTTTATGTATTTAGCATATCGGGTAAAGTTGTAAGACAAATTGAAAATGCATCTAACCTTGAAGTAATTGATATTTCAGAATTTAATGCAGGTTCATATTTCATTAAAATAGTATCTGAAGGTAATGTAATAACTAAACCTTTGAACTTAATTAAATAAACATATTTATAAGTGCTTAAAAAAAGCCGGCCCATTTTTTGGGTCGGCTTTTTTTTGTTTATGAAAGTCCTTTGTTTATGGTTATTACGGGTGCACGACAAATTCCAATTTGTATGGACAACGTAGCGCTCCTCCACAGCGGACAGGCTGCTACGTTTATTGTATAATTCAATATGCTCTATAGGATTGCAACCAACTTTCATCTCCGCCCTAAAGGACGGAGCTATTGATTTACAATAAATTACACATGCTAAACCATTTTAGATATTTAGGTACTATCTATTTTCTTCAGGGTATTCAATTCTTGTATGATAAATATTCAATAATTTTTCCTTAAACAGCTCCTTTATCATAAAAATATCTCTAAATGTAATATCTGCCTCTTCAAACTGGTTTTCTTCAATTTGTCTATTTATAATCTTCTCAACCAAAACATCTATTGTTCCTTCATTATACTCTTTCAAAGTACGACTTGCAGCTTCAACAGCATCAGCCATCATTAATACAGCAGTTTCTTTGGTAAATGGAGCGGGTCCCGGATATGAAAATTTTGAAACATCGGTAACACCACCTTTATTTTCATTTACCTGTTTTGCATGAAAATACTTTACAAGCCCTGTACCATGGTGGGTAAAAATAAAATCGATAACAGGTTTTGGTAATTTGTGTTTTCTTGCCAACTGTCCGCCATAGTGTACATGCTGAATAATTACTTCAGCACTTTTTTCAAAAGTTAAGCTATCGTGTGGGTTATCTGAACTTTGATTTTCGATAAAGAACCCGGGCGCACCTGTTTTACCTATATCATGATAAAGTGCCCCTACCCTCATTAAAAGAGCATTGCCATCAATAAGGCGAATTGCTTCTTCGGCAAGGTTGGCAACCTGAATAACATGTTGAAAAGTGCCGGGTGCTTTTTCGGCCAACTTTCTTAAAAGCGGATGATTAGTATCTGACAGCTCAAGCAATGTTGCATCAGACAAAAAGCCAAATATTTTTTCAAATAAAAATATAAGAGGATAACATGCTAACAACAATAAGCCATTACCTGCAAACCATAAGAAGAAATAATAATCAATTTTTGTAATATCGCCCTCTTGCATTAAACCCAAAGCCGAGTATGCCAAAATATAGGTAAAAACAATTAGCCCAACAGACACAAACAGTTGCACCCGCTTATGCAGTTGAGCAAAGCTAAATATTGCCACAGCACCAGCAACAAATTGAAGAAATAAAAACTCGAAACCATTAGGTGCCAAAAATGCAACTATAACAATAGTTATTAAATGTATATAAAGTGCCAACCGCGAATCGAAAAAAGCAAAAATAATTATGGGCATTGCCACAAAAGGCACAAGGTAAATACTAACAACATTAAACCTAACTGCGGCACTTGCCGAAGCTATCATAATCATTACCAACATTAATATAAAAAGCGATTTTGAAAAACTTTCTAAAATTTCTTTCCTAAAATTGAGCAAAAACAGGTATAGAATTACAAATAACAGAAATACAATAATCATATGACCAACAATTAACCAACTTGCTTGAATACCTGATCCAAGCATGTTCTGATACTCTTTTCGTAACGACTCAAGTACTCGAAAATCCTCATCACGAATTACATCGCCCCGTAAAACTATCCGCTCTCCAGCCTGTATCATACCGCGTTTTGTGGGAATACTGCTTATCAAATTATCTTTTTCGCGCCGTGTAGTAATATCATCATACGATAAATTCTTAACAACAAAATCGTAAATCTTTAAATTATCAATAAGGGTAATTAACTCAGGGCTCTCTGCTAAATCGCTTTTTAATTTTTTAGTAATATAATTATATGCTATTTTTTGGGTAAATACCTCATCAATATCCCTGTATTCAGCAATATTGTTTTTTAGTATTACAACAGTGCTACCCACTTGGGTATTTTCTAAAATTTCAGCAAAATCAACAACACCTTTATCATAAATAAATTTTAATATATCAAGTGAAAAGATTCTACAATAATCAAATACTGAATCAGAAATAATTTGGTTCCTGCTAAGTTTCTTAGTTATCTTTAAAGCATCATCATATCGGTCAGAATACGATTCGGAAAACAGCTTTATCTGATTATACCCAATCTCATTATTCAATTTAAAATAAGGTTTAACATTTTTCAAAACACTATCGTGCTCTGTTTTTAATTCTAAATCAGACTTATGGATTGCAAAGTCAAAAGGAGCTATAAGGTTCTCATGCTGCCACGGAGCACCCTTTTGATACTCATATTTAAACTTACCCTGTTTGGGAATTAAAAATAAGGTAAGCAATGATGCTATAATAAACATGAAAATTATATAGTACCTTTTTAAATTACCTTTCCAATTGCGATTGTTTTTGCTCATAACATAATGTTTTAAACTACTACATAGTGCTTAGCCAGAAAACGTCAATTTCTGCGTTACACCTGCCTTGTCGGCAAACAGTCTTGCCAATAAATTGGTCATCCGCCGCGGCGGACTATATTTTATTAACTTCGCAAGCCCTGCCCGACTAATCATTCAGTTTTACCTTAAGGCGAGCTTGAACTTGACGTTTTCTGGCTAAGCACTCAAAAACACGGAGTTTTCTTGCAGACACTAAATGTCTAAAATAAAAATCTATTCCAGTTTAGGTATTTAGGTGCTAAATTAACCTGATTAATCCATAAATCAATACTTTGTATCATTATTTTAACCTATACCTAAATTGAGCGATTCTAAACTTTTATTACCTTTGAGTAACTATTTGATTCAAATAAATTAATATGATTAAATACAGCATCTGTTTACAAACCTTAATACCGGTAAGGGTTAACCCGACAGAAAGGGCAGAAATGGTTACCCAAATAATTTTTGGCGAGTTATATACAATTCATGAAATTACCGGTAACTGGGCAAAAATTACCCTATCATTTGACGGATACAACGGCTGGATAGACAAAAAGCTGGTTTATGAAATTAGTGAAAATAATTTTTACAAAATTGAGAAAAACAACATTATAACCAGCCACAAAATTATTTCGCCCATAAGCAATATTACTCAAAACAAGATTATTCCGTTGGTTGCTGGCAGCTCTTTACCATTTATTGATGAATTGGGTAAATTAAAAATTGATAACCAAACGTACCATTACAAACATAAAACTCGTGCATTTTTACCAAGCATTGAAAATATTGCCTATTTGGCAAAACAATTTGAGAATGCACCCTATTTATGGGGAGGGCGAACCGTTTTGGGGATTGATTGCTCAGGATTTACCCAAATTGTTTATAAAATTGCAGGTATTATGCTAAACCGCGATACATCAAAACAGGTTGAACAAGGCAAGCAGATAAATTTTATTGAAGAAGCCCAACCAGGCGATTTAGCTTTTTTTGATAATGACGAGGGGCAAATTATTCATGTTGGCATCCTTTTAAACAACAATAGCATTATTCATGCATCGGGCTGGGTACGAATTGACGCTATTGACCACCAAGGAATATACAATACTTTAACAAAAAAATACTCGCATACACTACGGATTATTAAAAGGATTATATAAGAGAAAAATGATTGATGATTGGTGATGTACGATTAACGGTGTGCGATTTATAATATTAAAACAGCAATGCCTGTAATTAAAAAAATACAAAAATGACCTACACATACGAATATCCACGCCCCATGGTAACAACAGATATTGCGGTATTTAATAAAAATAATGATACTATATCTATCCTTTTAATAAAACGGTTAAACAATCCTTATTGTAATTTTTGGGCATTACCGGGTGGTTTTGTAGATAAGGATGAACCGTTAATAAATGCTGCCAACCGAGAACTTTACGAAGAAACAAGTTTACAAAACTTAAATTTACAACAGTTTTACGCATATGGTAATCCGGGTCGCGACCCGCGGGGGCACTGTGTTAGTGTTGTTTATACTGCAATTATCTCAGGCAATGATATACCTGTAAAAGCCGGCGATGATGCTAAAGATGCCCAATGGTTTAATATAAATTCTCTCCCATCTCTTGCTTTTGACCATCAAGAAATTATTTTTGAGGCAATAAAAAAGCTGCTACTGTAGATTTTATGGTTCTACTACCATTTTTGTGGGTAGTGAACATAATGCGATAATTTCTATTATGAATTTGTAACTTTGAATATGGACTTTACAAAAGATTTTTCAACTTAATAGGTACTACTGCAAACTTAGCAGGTAAAAAAATATTAGCAATTGATATGAGAATAACACCATGTTGAAACATGGTGACTGATATGATAGTTATTTCTCCTTACCTATGTCTTTATCGCCTCTGGCGATAAAGACAGAGGACGACTAAGGTCTTTCTTTCAAATCACCACAATAAATTGTGGTGTTATTCTCATTATTTTATTATGCACCCACTAAATTGGTAGTAGAATCGATTTTATTTTTAAACCTTAAGCTTTGATATATCTGGAATCTCATCAGTTTGATATACTTTGGAATTTAATTTTACTAAACAACTTTTAAAAGCTTTAAGTGTTTTATCAACATCATCGAGCGTGTGAACCGATGTTGGAATTAAGCGCAATAAAATATGACCTTTTGGAATAACCGGATAAATAACTACCGAACAAAAAATACCATGGTTTTCGCGTAAATCAAGAATCAGGTTTGTTGCTTCGATAACCCCACCTTTCATCATTACAGGAGTAACAGGCGACTCGGTATTTCCAATATCAAAACCACTCTCAACTAACCCTTTTTGCAGAGCTTTAACTACAACCCATAATTTTTCGCGTAATGTTTTATCATTTTGCAAAAGCTCAAGGCGCTTTAAAGCCCCCTTAACCATTGGCATTGGTAACGATTTGGCAAAAGTTTGCGAACGCATATTATAACGCAAAAAATCAATAATTTCAGAATCGCCCGCAATAAAACCACCTATACCTGCCATTGCCTTGGCAAATGTTGCAAAGTACAAATCAATTTCATTTTGAACACCAAAGTGCTCGCCGGCACCTGCACCGGTTGCCCCCATAGTACCAAAACCATGGGCATCATCAACCAATAGCCTGAAGTTATATTTCTTTTTTAAATCAACGATTGCCTTTAAATTGCCCAAATCGCCCTCCATACCAAAAACACCTTCGGTAATAAAAAGAATACCTCCGTCGGTTTCAGCAACACGTTTTGCGGCAAATTTTAGCATCCTTTCTGCCCTTTCCATGTCGTTATGCGGAAAAACAAAACTTTTTCCACCTTTTGACTTATGCAAGAAAATACCATCCATTATACATGCATGAGCCTCTGAATCGTAAACAATAACATCATTACGGTTGGCAACAGCATCAATAACCGACACCATGGCCTGATAACCATAATTAATTAAAAAAGCATCCTCTTTGCTGACAAATTTTGCAAGACGGCGTTCCAACTCTTCATGGAATTTTGTTTGCCCTGACATCATGCGGGCTCCCATGGGGTAAGCCATTCCGTATTCTGCGGCAGCATCGGCATCAGCCTTACGTACTTCAGGATGGTTTGCCAACCCTATGTAGTTGTTCAAACTCCAATTTAATACTTTTTTTCCACGAAAAATCATATAAGGATGAATCTCACCCTCAAGTTTTGGAAACGAAAAATAACCGTGACCAACCTTTTGATATTGTCCAATCGGACCTCTATCCTTATTTATTCTTTCAAAAATATCCACAATACAATGAATTTATAATTATTAACAACCACAAAAGTAAAAGTTAAAATATAAAAACATATAAGTAAAAGTACTTATATTCAAAAGCTTTATGTATATTTGCAGCCCAAATACAATTTAATATATCATAAAAATAGAATTTAATCGTTATAGCTTTAGTTTTACTGAATATGTTGAGATATAAAATAATAATATTAAGTTTAATTAGTTCACTGTTTTTTTCATGTACCGAGTACCAAAAAGTCCTAAAAAGTGGTGACTACAACCTTAAATACAAAAAAGCAGTTGAGTATTACGAAACCGAAGATTATTACAGGGCACAATCACTTTTTGATGAACTGGTTTCTATTTTTAAAGGAACCGATAAGGCCGAGGATATTTTATACTATTATGCCGACTGCCACTTTCAACAAAAAGACTACATACTTGGCGCTTACTATTTTGATAATTTTGCAAACACTTTTCCGTACAGCGATAAAACACAAAAAGCAGCTTACACTGCAGCATATTGTTATTACCTAAACTCGCCGCGGGCAAGCCTCGACCAATCGGATACATATAAGGCCATTAGTGCCATGCAGCTTTATATAAATAAATACCCCGAAAGCGATTATGTAGATGATGCCAATGCTATTATTGAGAAACTGCGAAGTAAGCTTGAGAAAAAATCATACGAAAATGCAAAGCTCTATTTTAAACTTGGCGATTATCACGCATCAACAATTAGTTTAAAAAACAGCATAAAAGAATTTCCAGACAGTAAATATCGTGAGGAGGTTCTATATTTAATAATAAAATCGAGCTTTTTGCTTTCTGAAATGAGTATATCGGCAAAGCAAGGAGAAAGATACCAAAATACTATTTCAGAATACTATGTCTTTATTGATGAATATCCTGAATCGGCATACCTTAAAGAAGTTGAAAAAATGTACACCAAATCTGTAAATCAAATAAAAAGTTTATAAAAAATGGATTACAAAAAAAGCACCTCACCAAACACAACAATAACAAGAGACCTGCAAGCAATTGAAAAAGGGACTGACAATATTTATGAAAGCATTGTAATAATTTCAAAAAGGGCTAATCAAATTAGTATTGAAATGAAAGAGCAGCTTAATAGTAAACTTGAAGAATTTGCATCATACACCGATAACCTTGAGGAGGTTTTTGAAAACCGCGAGCAAATTGAAATTTCGAGGTTTTACGAAAGACTGCCAAAACCAAACTCTATTGCTACTGATGAATTTCTTGATGATAATATTTATTATAGAGAAGCAGAAAAAAAAGAGAAAAAAAAACCCCTTTCAAAGGAATAACCTTTGAATATGTTAAAAGATAAAAATATTATTTTAGGAGTTACGGGTGGTATTGCAGCTTACAAAGCTGCAAATATTACCCGTTTGTTAATTAAAGAAGGGGCTATTGTTAAAATAATAATGACACCAATGGCCAAAGAGTTTATTACTCCGCTAACCTTGGCAACACTATCAAAAAACCCCATACTTGTTGATTTTTATAATCCGGAAAATGGCGATTGGAACAGCCATGTTGATTTGGGCTTATGGGCCGATGCATACATTATAGCACCTGCCACAGCCAACACTATGGGCAAAATGGCACACGCTATTGCCGACAACCTGTTAATTACCACATACCTATCGGCTCGTTGCCCTGTTTTTATAGCACCCGCTATGGATTTAGACATGTATAAACACACTTCCAATAAAAACAATATTGATTTATTAAAATCATTTGGAAATAACTTTATTGAACCCGAAAGCGGAGAACTTGCAAGTGGTCTAGTTGGTAAAGGCAGAATGGCAGAGCCTGAAACCATTGTAACATTTTTAAAAAACTTTTTTAAAAGCCAACAAGACTTTTCAAAAAAAAAAATACTGATAACAGCTGGTCCAACCTATGAAAAGATTGACCCTGTGCGGTTTATCGGTAATTTCTCATCGGGGAAAATGGGATTTGCCCTTGCAAACGAACTTGCAAACCGTGGAGCAAAAATCACATTAGTTACAGGTCCGGTTACACTAAAAGCTAACCACAAAAACATTAACCAAATTAATGTAACATCGGCACATGAGATGTTTGAAAATTGCATAAAACATTTTATAAACCACGATGCCGCAATAATGGCTGCCGCAGTTGCCGACTACACGCCTAAAACACAAGCAAAAAGCAAACTTAAAAAAAAGACTGAAAATTTAAGCTTGGCTCTAAAGCCAACTATTGATATTGCAAAAGAATTGGGTAAGATTAAAAAACCACACCAAAAATTAATTGGCTTTGCACTTGAAACAGATAATGAGATATCAAATTCAATAAAAAAACTTGAAAATAAAAACCTCGATTTTATTGTACTTAACTCATTAAACGATGCCGGTGCAGGGTTTAAAACTGATACAAATAAAATTACCATAATTACACGAAAAGGTAAAAAAATACCGTTTAAACTAAAAGCAAAAAGTTTGGTTGCAAAAGATATAGCTGACCAATTATTTAGTATTTTTAAAACAGCCTAAATCTCAAATAGTTAGATATGATTATAAGTACAAAAAATATATTAATTTCCATTATTCTATTTATAACTATAAATTTTTCAACAATACAAGCACAAGAGATAGATTGTAGAATACAGGTTAATAGTAGCCAAATTCAGGGTACAAACAAATCGGTTTTTGAAACCTTACAAAAAGCCCTTTTTGAATTTTTAAACAACAAAAATTGGACAAGCCATGTTTATGGTATCGAAGAACGTATTGAGTGCAATTTCATGTTAAACATATCAAAACAAATATCTGTTGACGATTTTGAAGGGAGTTTGCAAATTACATCTAACCGCCCGGTTTACAAAGCGGGGTACTCCACACCAATGCTAAATATTAAAGACGAAAAAATAAGATTTAGATATGCCGAGGGCGAAACTCTCGAATTTAGTGAATCATCGCACAAGGAGCTTACAGCACTATTTGCATACTATGTTTACATTGTTTTAGGCTTTGACTACGACTCGTTTTCAATGTTAGGAGGAACCGAATTTTTTCAACAAGCAGAAAAAATTGTTAATAACGCACAAAGCTCGCCATACTCGGGATGGAAAGCTTTTGAAAGTCGCAGAAACAGATACTGGTTAACCGAAAACCTTTTAAATCAGATTTATGCCCCTATTCGTGAGTTTTCATATACATACCACAGAAAAGGACTTGATGTTATGAACAAAAACGTAAGCGACGGGCGAACCAATATTGCAACAGGAGTGAATACCCTTTTACCAGTACACCGGCAAAAACCAAACTCATATTTAATGCAACTATTTTTTGAAGCAAAAACCGACGAAATTATTAAAATACTAAAACAATCACCGGGCAGTGAAAAAATGAGAGCTCATAATATTTTAAAAGAGATAAACCCTGCCAATGCAACAAAATACCAAAGCATTATTAAAAATAATTGATACCTTTGTTTTTGTGAGAATAAAAGTTAATTAAACATCTAAATATCAATTTTTTACTCATATCATTTTATCTAAGAACAAATATAAATAAATGCAACCCTTCACCAAAATAATCGGGGTAAACTGTAAGGGTTTTATCAAATCAAAACTAAGTTAGTATGCTTAAAGAATTGAAAGTTCAGAATTATGCTCTTATTCAAAATCTTGATATTGAGTTTAACAATGATTTTTCAACATTAACAGGCGAAACCGGAGCAGGTAAATCAATTCTGCTGGGAGCACTATCGCTAATACTTGGGGCACGAACCGATACCTCAGCCTTAAAAAACAACCAAAACAAATGTATTGTTGAAGGGGTATTTCAAATTGAAAAATACAATCTTAAAAACTTCTTTAATATCAATGATATTGACTATGAACCTGAAACCCTAATACGACGAGAGATAAACACATCGGGCAAATCAAGAGCTTTTATTAACGATACGCCCGTTAACCTGAATATTTTAAAAGAGCTAACCGAGAGGTTAATTGATATTCACTCGCAACACGAAAGCCTTTTGCTTAACAACAATTTTTACCAACTTAAAGTGATTGATGCCGTGGCACAAAACAATAAACTGTTAAATGAATACCAAACCAATTATAAGCAATATAAAAATTACCAAAAAAAACTTGAGGAACTTAATAAACAAGCCAAAACGGCAACAGATGATTACGATTATAACCTTTTTCAGTACAATCAGTTAAACAGTTTAAAACTTGACGATTTAGATCAAAAAAGTCTTGAAAATGATTTACAAACGCTAAACAATGCCGAAGATATTCAACAAAACCTTTCAACCTGCCATAATGTATTGTATAACGACGAGCTAAATGCAATAAACCAGCTAAATTCAGTTAATCAATGGCTTGCAAAAATTAAGAGCTTTTATGGGCAAGCAGATAGCTTAATTGACCGCATTGAAAGTATTACAATTGATTTAAAAGACATTGCACAAGAGATTGAGCTATCGGCCGAAAAGGTTGAATTTAACCCTAACCGCGCACAGCAAATAAAAGAAACACTTGATGGGTTATATAGTGCCATGCTCAAACATAAGGTTGACAGTATTGAGGATTTGCTGCAATTACAGCAAAAGTTTAAAAACAAGCTCGACACACAGTCATCAGTAAATACTGAAATTATTGAATTAGATAAAAAACTTTTAGAAACAACTGACAAT
Organism: uncultured Bacteroidales bacterium; assembly: GCA_965370965.1. Lineage (GTDB taxonomy): Bacteria > Bacteroidota > Bacteroidia > Bacteroidales > SZUA-534 > GH45. The sequence goes on along the minus strand of CBDUWQ010000019.1, from coordinate 2,381 downwards.
CTTGAGCTTTTGGCTAACAAGCTTAGCAATAAACGCAATAGTGCCATAGCACCATTTACAAAAAAAATTACCCGCCATTTAACCGAGCTTGGTATGCCCTATGCCAAGTTTATGGTAGCAATTGAAAACAATGCGCATTTTCAACCCGAGGGTAAAGACAGCGTAACTTTTATGTTTTCGGCAAACAAAAACCACCCCGAACAAAATATTGCCAAAATTGCATCGGGTGGCGAAATCAGCAGGCTAATGCTTAGTATAAAATCTATCCTGTCGGAATCAACTGCTCTGCCAACAATAATATTTGACGAGATTGACACTGGTGTTTCTGGTGAAATTGCCGATAAAATGGCATCAATAATGAAACAGATGGCAAAAAATATGCAGGTAATCAGCATAACCCACCTACCACAAATTGCAGCACGCAGTAAAAACCACTACAAGGTTTTTAAGCAAGAAAACGGTCAAATAGTGCAAACCAAAATTATAAAACTAAACAAAACACAACAAGTTGATGAAATAGCAAGACTATTGAGCGGAAAAGACATTTCAAAAGAGGCTATTGAAAATGCAAAAACTCTTATCAATTCATAAAACATAAACGGCACATACCTGTTTATAAATTGACTAACTTAAAAATAATTTTATGGCATACAATTTATTAAAAGGAAAAAAAGGGATAATATTTGGAGCATTAAACAAAGACTCTATTGCATGGAAAGTTGCTGTAAAAGCCTATGAAGAGGGTGCCGAATTTGTTTTAACAAATACTCCTGTTGCCATGCGCATGGGCGAGCTAAACGAATTGGCAAAAGCTACCAATGCCCAAGCAATTCCGGCTGATGCCACAGATTATAACGACTTAGAGAATCTGGTATCAAAGTCGATGGATATTTTTGGGGGGAAATTTGATTTTATATTACACTCCATAGGTATGTCGCCAAACGTACGTAAAGGCAAATCATACGACGACCTCAACTACAGCTATTTTCAAAAAACGCTCGATATTTCAGCAATGTCGTTTCATAAAGTAATGCAGGTTGCCCGCAAACTCGATGCCATAAACTGTTGGGGCTCGGTTGTAGCACTATCATATGTTGCAGCACAACGCACACTATATGGTTATAACGATATGGCCGATGCCAAAGCACTACTTGAATCGATTGCCCGCAGTTTTGGGTATATTTATGGTCGCGATAAAAAAGTAAGAGTAAATACAATTTCGCAATCTCCAACAATGACTACTGCCGGCAGCGGTATCCGCGGCTTCGAAAACCTCATAGATTTCTCCGAGCGCACATCTCCTTTGGGCAATGCCACGGCCAACGAATGTGCCGACTATTGTATTACACTATTCTCTGATTTGACCCGCAAGGTTACAATGCAGAATCTTTTTCACGATGGCGGATTTTCAAGTATGGGAATGAGTTACAGGGCTATGAAGCAATACAACAAAAGCTTTGAACGCGATGCAGAAGACGAAGTACCTAATGAGTGGTAAAATGTAAAAAAAATGATTCTATCACAAAAACAAACTATTTACATTTTTTAAAGTTATTTTGTAAATAAATTAGCCTAACTGTGGCAATTGGCCTTAATCAATTGATTCCAAAAATTGTTTTGCTGTCATAGAAGGTAATTTTGAATTCTTAAAATCCTTCAAGTTTCTTGTAATAATAATATCCTGATTGTTTTCTAAAGCAGAAAAGTGCTGAAGTCCATCTTCAAAGTCAGAGAAAGTATCATCATTTAGAGCCAATCCAACAACCTTATCGTCCAATGGTAATATTTTCACAATCAATCTAAGTTTTCTCAATATAGCTTTTGTTTTATTAGAATTCATTTGTCTCAAAAGAGTATAGCTCGTATTTGCTATTGTCAATGAAGAAACGCTTAATTCTATAACCTTTTTATCAGCCATAGAAAAAAGACTAGCTGATTCTTCAAAAAATGGTTCTCTGCGTGATAATAAATCAATCACGATATTCGTGTCTATAAAAAGTTTTTTCATCTATACTTTTCTTCTAAATAGTTACTGTATTCTTTTTTATAATCAAAATCTAAAGGTAAATCAATTACGCCACTCAAACTTTCAACTAAAGGTGTAATTGAAATCTTTTTTTCCTTTTGTTTTGTTATACTATCAAGATAAGTTTCAATCATTTTTGATAAACTAATCTTGTGACTTTTAGCATAAATCTTAGCTCTTTCTATTATACTTTCATTTAACCTTAATGTTAATTTAGTATTCATAATAATCAATTATTTAATTACGTACAAATATATAAATAATATACGTCAATTGCAAATTTTATAAAATCTCTTGGGCTTGCTTGTGCCTAACGGCAGTTTGTCTAAAAACCACCGATTTAAGATAATATTCA
>CBDUWQ010000018.1:0-34299 GCA_965370965.1 uncultured Bacteroidales bacterium | reverse complement strand
CTGGTTTTGCGCTTTCCAACCATTTTGCGTTTAGTTTGATGTAGCTGTAAAGCCTGTCCCAACAATCTTCGAGAACGTCGAAACCCGAAGATATATCTTTATATTTCAAGGGTTTCGCAACCTGCCTACCAGTAAGGCAAGCGAAACAGATGCATTAAAATAAATGCACTCATAAATTTTCTCAAAAAATAATATTTTTAAAAATCAATCATTTAGTCTGATAATCAAATGTATAATTCTCTTTTGAGAAAATTTATGAATTAATCAGGGTAAGAGGATAAGCTGTCATTTATTACTGCTAAAAATATACAAAATTTGCAAAAAAAACCTCCAAACATAAATGCCCGGAGGTTTTAAACCTATAAAAATAATACCTAAATATCTAAAATGGAACTGTAATAGATTTTCATTTTAAATTTTTAGGTAATAATCAACTACTCTATTGGTGACATTACCACTTCAATTTTACCTATTTTGCTTAAATATTTTTTAGCAAATTCTTCAACTTTTTCTTTGGTAATATCATTTACAATATCTTCAAAAGCTGCCGAAACAACAATTGTTTCATCGTGCATGTAATAGTGGTTTATTGAATTCATCCAATAACTATTTTTACGAAGATTCTCCTGACGTACCTTCAATAAATTCATTTTTACCTCATCTAAATCAATTTGCTTAATACCATCAGTATATAACAATTCCATTTCGTTATATATAATAGCTTTTAGCTTATCGGCTTTTGCAGGGTCGGTATCAAAACTAATTGTAAGTGCATACTCCTGTTTTGGGTAATGGCTTACTGCCCCTCTTACTCTTACACCATAGCTACCACCCTCCTTTTCTCTAACCTCTTCAAGGTAACGCTTATCAAGCAATTTGGCAACCACATTCAAATAAATACGATTTTCGGCATTAAACTCTAAATCATCGCCATGCAGTTTTATATAAATTGTTGTTTTTGGCGTTTTCATTTTTTTGGTAAAAGCTTTATAGGTATCCTTTTCAGGATAATTAACCTCGTTATCTTTCCAATTCTCATCTTTTTTTACCGATTTTATTCCACCAATATATGTTTCAACAAGCTCTTTTGCTTCATTTGGTTTAATATTGCCTACAAAAACAAAAGTAAAATCGCCTGCATCAGCAAAACGTTCATTATATATACGTTCCATTGTAGCAAAATCAAGTTTTTCAACCATTTTTGTATTAAACAGTATGGTACGCTTATTATAATCGGTGGTAATCACCGATACTGAATCGCGGAAAGCTTTGTTTACGTCGGCATCCATATTTGCAACATAAGCCATATATCTCGTTTTAAGAGCATTAAATGCGTCTTGGTCAAACCGTGGATTTTCAAAATACAAATACAACAACTGTAATAGTGTTTCAAAATCTTTTACCGATGATTTTCCTGAAAAGCCTTCATATAATTCATCAACAAAAGGTTCAACACTTACCACCCTGCCGGTTAGCATTTTATTTAAACTTATATTATCAAAATCGCCAACTCCAAATGCTCCCATAAAACCACCAAGCATTTGTATCGACGGCAAGTCATTAACTCCATATAATGAACTTCCACCTGTGCTATATACCTCAAGGTTTATTTCATCATCTTTAAAATCGGTATTTTTAATTACTACTTTGGCACCATTTTCAAGAACCCATTCAGTTGCATCAAAATCATTAAGTTTATTCTCTTTCACTACCTTACCCGGTGTTGGCATTTCAGCAATTAAAGGTTTATCCATAACCTTATCTTCATAGGCAGTAATATCCATCTGTTTTACTTTTGCCAAAACACCCATAATTTTAGCTTTTGACGGATAAACCAAACCTTCCTTTTCAGGACCTGATAAAATAACCACCAAATTTTCCTTGGTATTCCATTTTTTTGCTAAGGTATTTATCTCTTCAACAGTAATATCAGATAACAACTCTTTAGCTTTATTAAATTCATACTCAATACCCGGTATAGGTTCATTTTTTAGATAATGGTACTGCAATTCGCGGGCAATACGATCGCTATTTAACTTGTTTCGTTCTTTAAACTTTTTTTCTAAATCTGTTAATAAAGCTACTTTTGCACGTTCAAGCTCAGTAGGTGCAAAACCATAACGCAATACTCTTTCATTTTCTGTCATAGCTGCTTCAATGCCTCCCAAAATATTGTCCTCTTTTAAAGCGGCTCCAATATTATAAACATCCATTAAGCGTACAATATTGTAATATGCAGCATATGCATAAACAAATGGTGGATTACCTGTTTGTACCAATTCAGAATAGCGCATACCTATCATATTTGAATATAAATCCTGCAACAAACCTTCTCGATAATAATCCATATTTTTATCTTCAAAAGATGTTGCTTTATGTTTAAAATATAATTTAAACATAATATTAGGTGCTTCTGGGTCGGTTACAAATCCAACAATAGGCTCTTTATTTCCGGGTACATCAAAATATTTTCTCTCTTTAGGGTTATCAACTGCCGGAATGGGCGAAAACAATTTTTTTATTTTATTCTCAATAACCTCTGCATCAATATCGCCAACAACAATAATAGCTTGTAAGTCGGTACGGTAAAAATCATTGTAAAAATCGCGAATTACCGGATAATCAAAATTATCAATAACATCTAACAGGCCTATTACATCGTGGTTGGCATATTTTGAACCTTTATATAAAATTTTATTGCTTTCTAAATAAATACGCATCCTGCCACTATGGCGTGTGCGCCACTCCTCATGAATTACACCGCGCTCACTATCAATCTCCTCGTCAGTAAGCAATAAATAGTTACACCAGTCATGCAATACCAAAAGGGTAGAGTCTATCAAATTTTCGTTATCTACCGGTACTCCACTTAAATTATACACCGTTTCGTCAACACTTGTATATGCATTAATATTGCGTCCAAAAGCAACACCATATGATTCCATGTATTTTAACATCGCTTTTTCAGGATAGTTTTCGGTACCATTAAATGCCATATGCTCTAAAAAATGGGCTAAGCCATTCTGCTCATCGTTTTCAAGCACGGCTCCTACATTTTGCACAATATAAAAACTTACCCTGTCTTTTGGCTCTTCATTATGTAACACATAGTATGTTAAACCATTTTGAAGTTGCCCATAACGCACTTTTGGGTTTAAAGGTAATTCCTCATTAGGATTGTAACTGGTTTGAGCCCCTGCAAGTCCAACAACTAATCCTAAACAAATACTTAAAAAATATCTTTTCATATTATTCTAATTTATTTTAATTTATTTAACTCCTCATTATGTCGCTAAAAAATAATTAATGTTACAGTTGAAAAAAAAATAGTTTGAGATTTCAGGGTTTGTTATCTGTATTTTGAGTTTTGGTATGCCTTGATTCCGCAACTGTAAAGTTAAATACTTGATAGTCATGGCGTGAATCCCTTGTTAATGGCACTCGTTTTATTATCATAAACATCTATTAATTAACAACTCACACCGTGACTTGCGGATTTTAGGTTATATAAAATTTATTCAATTTTATACCTTGCGAGTGGTGTAATATTTTGCGGGGCAAATTCACCTTTCAAATATTTATAATAACCTGTAATTGCAATCATAGCGGCATTGTCGGTGGTAAAAGCAAATTCGGGTATATGTATTTTCAGGTTATGCTTTTTGCCATAATCAATTAATGCTTGTCGCAACCCCGAGTTTGCACTAACCCCACCTGCTACGGCTACCTCTTTTATGCCCAAATCGTTAACCACTTTATCAAGTTTATGCATTAATATTTCAATAATGGTACTTTGCAGCGATGCGCATAAATCGGCTTTATTATCATCAATATAATTGGGATTTAATTTAATATTATCGCGAATATGGTACAAAAAGCTGGTTTTTAGCCCACTAAAACTATAATTGTAGCCATCAACCTTGGGTTTTGAAAACTTCATTTTGCTTGCGTTACCCTCTTTTGCCAGTTTATCAATTAATGGCCCTCCCGGATATGATAAATTCATAACTTTAGCACACTTATCAAACGCTTCGCCTGCAGCATCATCAATAGTTGACCCAACAACTTCCATATCAAGATGGTTTTTTACAACAACCAACTGTGAATGGCCGCCCGACACAAGCAAGCATAAAAACGGGAATTTGGGCTGATTTGTATCATCCTCACCACTTTTAATAAAATGTGCCAAAACATGCGCCTGCAAATGGTTTATTTCGACCATAGGAATATTTTGTGCCAATGAAAAACCTTTGGCAAAAGAGCTGCCCACAAGTAACGACCCCAACAAACCCGGACCACGGGTAAAAGCAACCGCTGTTATATCATCGGGTGTTAGTCCGGCCTGTTTTATTGCAGTATCAACAACAGGTATTATATTTTGCTGATGCGCCCTTGATGCAAGCTCAGGAACAACACCACCATATTGCACATGCACATCCTGATTTGCAATATAATTTGATTTTACAACCCCATCGGTAATAACCGAGGCAGAGGTGTCATCGCACGATGATTCTATCCCTAAAATATTTATGCTCATAAAAATGTATATTAAACTCTGATTTTTGGCATGTTTTCTGCTTATATTTAAGCATTTAAATTATTTTTGCGCTTTGTTTAAAGGGAAAAATATTCAAATAAAATTTTTAAAACACAAAAGTATTAAAAAAACTGCAAAAATATTAGCTATCCTAATTCTAATAATTACAGGTATAATTATTACTGTGTGGACAGCTATGCGTAGCCCTGCCATTCAAACTGTGGCAGCAAAAAAGCTTTTTAAAAATTTATCGAAAGAGATTGGCACTAACATTTCAGTTAGCAGAATACGGTACGGTTTAAACCAAAACCTGATAATTAAGGATTTGTACATTGAAGATGAGCAAAAAGATACCCTGCTTTACATTCGCCGATTAAGTGTTATGATAAACGATATTGATTTGAATAATAAAAAAATGTCGTTCGGAAAAATTATTGCAAAAGATTTATACAATAATATTTATCAGATAGATGATTCTAATTTTAATTTTACATATATAATAAATAAACTAAAAACTGATAAAACGGAAAAGTTTAATTGGTTAATAAGGTGTAAAAAGTTTTCTGTAGCAAATAGCTCTATAAACTTTAATAATTTGAAAGAAAACAACCATTATTTAAGTAAAATATCATTAAAATTATCTGATATTTATATTGACTCTTCTGAGCAAAAACTTACCATTACCAATTTTGAGACTGATATTAACAAAAAACCCTTTTTGAACAATTTTTCTGTTCTAATAAATAAAAAACATAACAATATTAAAATTCATGATTTGAATGTACTTATGCCAAATTCGCATTTAAATATGGAATTTGCAATTATTAATTTACATGATAACCATAACCAAAAAAATGCCGACTATGAGCCGTTTACCTATCATGCCAATATAAGTTCATTAAAAATAATATTGCGCGATTTAAAAGCTTTTATACCTAAATTTTATAACAGTAACGATGTTATTAGACTATCGGGGACAGTGAGTGGTAGCAAAAACAAAATTAAAGGAAAATCGATAAAACTGAATACCGGACAAGAGAGCAGGTTGCTTTGTGATTTTAATATTTTGAATTTACAAAACCCTAAAAACATTAGCTACAGTTTTAAAATACAGAGCCTGTTTACAAACAAGTCTGATATTGCATATATTACAAACAACTATTTTGATTTTGATACAACTGCTATTCCTAATCAGTTGTCAATATTAGGAGACATATTGTACAAGGGTATTATAAACGGTAATTATTACAATTTATACAATAATGGTCAGGTTTTATCGCGATTAGGTCAAATAGATATAGATATATCTTTAAAAAAAGATAATAATGATGTAATTTGGTTAGAAGGAAATACAAAAGCAACACCGCTTTACCTTGACATGTTGTTTGATAACAGTGAAATAGGTGAAATTGGGTTTGATATTAATGCAAATGGATTTTTTTCAAAAACAGATGGACCTGATTTTGAGATTACCGGAAATATTGACCACTTTAATTACAGCAAATACTCCGTTGATTCTATCGACATTAGCGGACATATAAACAAAGACCAATTTATTGGCAGAATATCATCATATGACCCAAACCTTAGGTTCGATTTTGATGGAGCTTTGAATTTTGACACATTACCGTCATATGATTTTTTATTGAATTTGTATTATGCTAACCTATACAACATAGGTGTTAATATAAATGATACATCAGCAAATTTATCGTTAGTAATAAAGGTCGATTTTGTTGGAAACAGTATTGATAACACCACAGGTGAAATTCAGATTTTAGATATTTTTTATATTAACGACACCTCATATTTTGCAACCGATAGCATATTAATAATATCAAAACCTATTAAAGATGGTAAAGAATTAAAATTTTATTCAGAGTATTTGCAGGCAAATATTAACGGTAATTACAACTCTCTTACTCTAATAAGAAGCTTTAAAACACTAATTAACCATTATCTGCCATCGTTGGGCATTGCTCCAAACAAACCAGACTATAAAAATAATTTTTCATTTGAAATTACAGCTGATTATCCGCATCCGTTAACCAACTTAATTGCTCCAGGTTTAAAAATATCACCAGGGTCAAATATTAAAGGTAAATTCAACGGAAAAGAGCAGATAATCAATCTATCATTAAAATCAGATCAGATAAAATATTATGATAAAAAAATAAGCGATATTAATTTAAAAGCTTTTACTAAAAATGATAAAATATCTGTTAATATAACAACCAATGAATTTAAGTATAATAAAAAATACAGTCTTAAAAATTTTTACATAAGCACAAATATTTATAACGATAGTATTTATGCAAATTTTAATTGGAACAATTGGCTCGATTTAAACTATAGTGGTAATATCAATACCATTTTTTCTTTATCGCCCGGCAAAATTAAAACCATACCCAACCTAAAACTTGATATACTTCCGAGCAATATTAATATTTTAGATACACTATGGTTTTTAAGTCAAGGTTATATTAAAAAAGATTCAACAGGTTATACAATTCATAATATTAAAATTGATAATGGTATTTCTAAATTAAACGTTTCAGGCATTGTTTCTGACAACCCTGAGGATAGCATAGAAATATATATGAAAAAATTTAATATTGAGCAACTGAATAACCTTATAAAAAATGATTTACTTGTATTTGGTGGCAAACTTACCGGTAGCACTTTAATTAAAGACATAAAAGGAGAGAAAAAAATAAATTCAAATTTTGAAATAGAAAACTTAATGTTAAATGGTAAACTTGTTGGAAATACAAAGCTCGTTACAAAATGGAATGAAGAGGAAAAAAGCCTTTATGTATCAAGCAGCTCCTTAAACGATAATATAGAAACCTTCTCTTTTAATGGCTATATTTCTCCCGGCAGGGGGCTTATTGACATTGATGTCTATTTTAACCAACAATCGTTAACAATGCTTGAGCCATTTATTAGACCTGTATTAGCTGATGTTAGTGGAAAGGTTTATGGAGAAGTGAAAATTTATGGTAATTTAAAAAATCCGAGTTGGAAAGGAAGTCTTATGGCCTCAGATGCCAAATTATTGGTAACCCCCACAAATGTTTATTATAAAATTAACGATTCGATACGTTTTTCTGATCACGATATTATTTTTAAAAATATTATAGCTTTTGATGACGATAACAATTACGGTTTAATAAATGGTCGTATATGGCATGAGCATTTTAGCAATTCAAATTTTGACTTAAGAATTGAAACCGATAAAATTCTTGCCATTGATATAAAAAGCAAAGATAGCCCATACTATTATGGAAAAATTTATGGCTCGGGTTATGTAGAAATAAATGGACCAAATAGTATTATTGATATTAATATAGCTGCCAAAACTGAAAAATATTCATTTATCCACATTCCACTTGAAGGGAAAGGTGATATTGAAGATAATGATTTTATTGAATTTGTAAATCCATATAGCTCAATAATACATACAAAAACTTCAAAAAAAGAACAGAAAATACTGCCTAAAAATAAAACAATTACAAATATACGCATTGATTTAGATGTTACACCTGACGCTGAAGTTCAGATTATTTTTGACCCCCGTATTGGTGATGTGCTACGAGCAAATGGTTATGCACATTTAACCATAGAGTCGTTAGGGCCTAATTTTAACATGTACGGCATTTATACTATTACAAAAGGAGATTTTATGTTTACCCTGCAAAATGTAATAAATAAACGTCTTAATATACAACAAGGTAGTACTGTTAGCTTTTCAGGACACCCACTTGATGCAAATATTGATATGGATGCAGTTTATAAAGTTCGCAAAGCTTTGGTGTATGATTTAACACTTGACGAGGCCGATAAAGAAAAAAGAGTTGAGGTAAATACACACCTTTTAATGACAGGTAAACTTGTAAATCCAAATATTAAATTCTCAATTGATGTGCCATCGGCAACAAACGACGAAGATATTGACCAGTTAAATAGTTTACCCGAAGAAGAATTAAACAAACAGGTACTATCATTACTATTGGTAAATAAGTTTACTACTCTTACAAACTATCAAAGTGGTTTTACAGGTAATACAACAACTAAATTGGGAGCAACTACTGCAAGCGAACTTTTATCAAACCAGTTAAGCAATTGGATGTCGCAAATTTCAAACGATTTTGACCTTGGCTTTGTTTATCGCCCCGGCGATGAAAATACGCAACAAGAATATGAAGTTGCCTTTTCAACCAATTTACTTAACGATAGAATAATACTTAACGGAAATGTTGGTTATAGCGAAAACCAACGACAAGTTGCCAACACCCCCTACACTACAGACTTTCAGATTGAGTACAAAATAAATAAAAAAGGTAACATTAGACTCAGGGCATTTCAAAAAATGAACAACGACATAACCTATAATCAAGCTCCATACACCCAAGGAATTGGTATTTTTTATACCGAAGGTTTTAATAATTTTAATGAACTGCTGCAAAAAATGTTTAGGCGTGAAAGTGCCACCAAACCAAAAGAAGTTACAATTGAATTAGAAAATAGTAACATATCTAACTAATTGAATTTGATTAATCCATATACGTTAACTACATTTGCGCTGATTTTTTTTTAAACAACTAAATAAAAAATACAATTATGTTTGAAATTATGGTTTTGATTTTTGTTCTTGGTTATCTCGCAATAGCATTAGAGCATCCCCTAAAAATTGACAAATCAGCATCTGCATTGTTAATTGGAGTAATAACTTGGGCTATTTATGCTCTATATAGTGTAGATATCTTAAACTTAGGTCATAGTGCCACGTGGAATAACATTACAGAAGGCATTGTTTTGGGATCTGATAATATGCAAGAGATGGCTTCTCATTTTGTAAAACATGAACTAAGCCATCACCTTTCTGAGATATCAGAAATTATTTTCTTTTTACTTGGGGCAATGACTATTGTTGAAGTTGTTGACAAACATCAAGGGTTTAGGTTAATTACCGACAAGGTTAAAACAACCAACAAAATTAAACTACTATGGATACTTAGTATTTTGGCATTTTTTATGTCGGCTGCATTAGATAACCTTACCACAACTATTGTAATGGTTACATTACTAAGAAAATTAATTAGCGATAAAAAAACACGTTGGTTTTTTGCATCAATGATTGTACTTGCAGCAAATGCCGGTGGAGCATGGTCGCCAATTGGTGATGTTACCACAATAATGCTTTGGATAGGCGGACAAATAACTGCTTTAAACATAATTACAATGGTATTTTTGCCATCAGTAGTTGCAATGATATTACCTTTAATAATACTTACATTCTCAGTAAAGGGAGAAGTTACACGCCCTGTATTATCAAATAGTGACAGCAAAGAGTTTACTACTAAAAAAGAACAAACCTTAATGCTAATACTTGGTGTTAGTGCATTACTTTTTGTGCCGGTATTTAAAACAATTACTCACTTGCCTCCATACATGGGTATGTTACTTGGGTTAGGTGTAATATGGACCGTTACCGAGATAATGAACAAACACAAACCTGACGAAGATAAACGGGAATTGAGCGTTATAAATATTCTTAAAAAAGTTGATATCCCAACCGTAATGTTTTTCTTGGGAATATTAACAGCAGTAGCAAGTTTACAATCTGCAGGTCAACTTAGCCTTTTAGCAGGATGGTTAGATGATGTTACCGGTCAAAATATTTATATTATTGATTCTTCCATTGGTATTTTATCAGCAATTGTTGATAATGTACCCCTAGTTGCCGGAGCAATGGGAATGTACGATATTGCACACTCTGGAGCATTTGCCGTTGACGGAATATTTTGGGAGCTGCTGGCATATACAGCAGGTACAGGAGGCAGTATCCTAATTATTGGTTCAGCTGCAGGTGTAGCTGCCATGGGCATGGAAAGAATTGATTTTATTTGGTATATGAAAAAAATATCTCTTTTAGCTTTGATTGGTTATATTGGTGGTATTGGAGCCTTTGCTCTTCAAAGTGAAATAATAGGGAACCATGCAGAAACTGAAAATAGCAATATAAGAGTTATTGAAGAAAAAGCTCAAGGTAAGATAAGTGATGATTCTCATATATTTTTAGATAGCGAAATGTTTATTGGAATTAAACGTCTTGAGGAGATAAATGAAAACATAGAAGAAATAGAAGAAAAAGAATAATTCAAAAAGAATAATTCAAATATATTAATAACGGGATATAATACTAATGTATATATCCCGTTTATTTTATAACTTAACGCCAAAATAATAAAATAAAAAATATGTTTTTAACAACAATTTTACAAATCACAATGAACCAGCCAAATGCTGATACCACAGAGGCAGGCGAAATAACCCTATCGGCATTAGATTTAGCTATAAAAGGCGGATGGGTAATGATAGTACTTGCCCTTTTATTTGTTATTGCAGTTTATATTTTTTTTGAGAGGTACCGCACCTTGCGAAATGCATCAAAAGAGGATATAAACTTTATGAACCGTATTAAAGATTATATTCACGAAGGTAAAATTGAATCGGCAACAGCCCTATGCCAATCAACCGATAACCCCGTTGCCCGGATGATAGAAAAAGGTATTAGCCGTTTAGGACGTCCGCTAAACGATATAAATACAACAATAGAAAACATTGGCAACCTTGAAACTGCCAAAATGGAAGAAGGGCTGCCAACCTTGGCAACCATATCGGGAGGTGCTCCCATGATTGGTTTTTTGGGAACAGTAATTGGTATGATTCGTGCATTTTACGATATGGCAAGTGCCGGCAATAATATTGATGTGCAGCTTTTGGCAAATGGGATATACACAGCTATGGTAACAACCGTAGGAGGGCTAATTGTAGGAATATTGGCATTTTTTGCATATAACTATCTTGTGGCACGTGTTGAAAAAGCAGTTTATAAAATGGAGGCAAGAACTACTGAGTTTATGGATTTATTAAACGAACCGGTTAGTTAATTGAGGATTGAGGATTAACAAGTTAAAGGATGATTTTATACAAAAATATTAAATAATGGCTTTAAAAAGACAAACTAAGGTAAGTGCAAATTTTTCAATGTCGAGCATGACAGATATTGTATTTCTACTGCTCATTTTTTTTATGGTAACATCTACCTTAATTGCCCCCAATGCCTTAAAATTATTGTTGCCGCAAAGCAATAGCCAAACCATGGCAAATAAACCTATTACCACAGTTTCAATAACTAAAGATTTACAATATGCTGTTGAAGACAGGGTTGTGCGTTTTAACGATTTAGAACGTACCATTTTGAGAAAAGTAGGAAAAGCATCTGATTATCCGGAGCCGCCAACAATATCGCTGCATGTTGACCAAAGTGTTGATATGGAGTATGTGGTAAAAGTTATGAATATTGCAAAAAACAACCGATACCGTTTAATACTTGCCACAAGGCCGGCAAAATAAAATATTACTTTAACCTTAATAGTATATGGTTTTTTATTAATCCGCTAAAGCGGGATAAACTGATTTTAGATTTTTGAAGTAAAGAAAAATATAGATACATGGATTTAACCAAAGAACAGCGGTTCGGCATAATTAGCTCAATAATTTTTCTGGTAACATTTACCGGACTACTATTGTTGTTTGGTTTTTCAGCCCCATTTCCACCCCCCGAAGAGGAAGGGATACTTATTAATTTTGGTACTAACGAAACAGGTTCAGGCACTATTGAACCCCGCCCTGCCGAGCAACCTATTGAGCAAGTATCAAACCCTGAACTGGTAAGCTCCCCTGAACCTGTTCAACAAACAAATGATGCTGAGGAGATAATAACTCAGGATTTTGATAAAACTGCCTTTATTGAAGAAAAAAAGAAAAAAGAAGAATTAAAACGTAAAAAAGAGGAACAAGAGATAGAACGAAAACGGCAAGAAGAAATTGAAAAACAGCAAAAAGCCGAAAAAGAACGCATAAGAAAAGAAGAGCAACAAAAAGCCATTAACGACAGGGCAAAAAATGTATTTGGAGGAAAAAACCCTACGGGTGATAATACCGGCGAAGGTGAAACAAGTGGTACCGGCAATCAGGGAAAACCCGATGGAGATATAAATTCAAATAACCGTACCGGTGGGGCAACCGGAGGAAATGGTATCTCATTTAGTTTATCGGGCAGAAGTCATAGATCGTTACCTGCACCACCAAAAATACATAATACCGAGGGTAAGGTTGTTGTTGAGGTTACAGTTGACCAAAACGGGAATGTGGTAAAAGCACGCCCGGGGGTTAAAGGCTCAACAATATCAGACGAGTCGTTATGGAAAGTTGCAAAAGAAGCAGCGCTAAAAGCTACCTTTAGTGTAAATAAAAATGCCCCCGCACTCCAAAAAGGGACAATCACCTATTTATTTGGTTTTGAGTAAAAACAATCCGTTTTATTTGGCTTTACTGATATTTCTTTTTATCGTTTATAGTGGTCATTTGCTAAAAACCATAAATCTGCAAAACTTAACAGGTTTTTGTTGATTAACAACCAATTAGATTAATCTTAATTAACTTTTTTTATTGAAATCTCAACAGTTTCAAAACTTGTTCTATTAAGTCTGATTACCCATAACAGAACGCTTTATGAAAATACATGCGTGTATTAGGTAAAAAAAAAATTGCTAATGCTTAATTATTAGTAAATTTATAGCTTATTGAAATACCCACATATTATGCCATATAAAAAAACAGCATTCACTTTTATACTTTTGATTATCACTATTATTTCAGGTGCTAAAGAGTTAAAAGAGCTTGAAAAAGATTTAAAAAAATCTTCTGACAAACTGGAACAGGCCTATATATTAAACCAAATTGGAACCAAACACCGCGATATAGGTAAATTGGATATTGCCATTGACTATCACTTTAAGGCTCTTGATATTTTTGAAGAATTATCGGAGTTTAATGGGCAGTCTGAATCATTTAACCTGCTGGGTGGTGTTTACTGGCGTTTAAACGATTTTGAGCAGGCAATGCACTATTACCTTTTGGCTCTTCAAATTCATGAAAGTCAAGACGACATGAAGGATAGGGCAAAAATACTAAATAACCTTGGTTTGTGCAGTAGCAGCATGGGCGATTATGATACGGCATTAGAATACTATTACAGGGCACTTGGGGTATGGTATCAAAAAAAAAATAAATCGGAAATAGCCGTAACGCTTAACCATATAGGCAATGTGTATTTAAACCGTAATATACCCGACTCGGTACTGTCGTTTTATACCAAAGCACTAAATATTAATAAAACTTTAAACGATACTGTTGCAATTGCATCAATGCTAAATAATTTTGCCACCCTTTACAAAAAGCAAAAAGATTTTGAAAAAGCGGTACTGTACCTCGAAGAGTCGATTGAAATGCTGAACAATACCGACAATAAGGTTCAACTGGCGGCTAATTATAATAACCTTGGCGGAGTTTACTGGTCAAATAAAGAGTATAAAAAAAGTCTTGAAAACTACCTTGTAGCCTTGAAACTACGTGAGGATATTGGCGATATGAAGCTAATTGCATCAACAATGAACAATATAGGACTAATATATAAAGATTTGAGTAATTATGAAAAGGCTCTTGAGTACTATGAAAAATCACTATTGCACTATCGCGAATCGGGTGACAGGTTTTCAGAGTCGAATGCATTAAACCTAATTGGGGGCTTATATTGGAAATCGGGCAATTACCGCAAAGCATTAAACTTTTATAAACGCTCGTACGGGTTGCGGCGCATAGTGGGCGATAAAAAATATATTGCGCGTGCGCATACAAATTTGGCTTTGGCTTACCGTAGTTTAAAAGAGCAGGATAGTGCACTTGTTGAGTACCAGTATGCCCTAAGCATCTATAAAGAAATTGGTGACCAAAAAAATGCAGCTGCAATAATTAATAGTATTGGCAGTTTATACCGTGTTTTTGACCACAACCAAATGGCAATGCAATATTATAACATAGCTTTAAGTTTACGAAAAGATATTGGCGATTTAAATGGCGAGGCATACTCATCATTAAATATTGGAAGCACATATATGGCGCAAGACAATTACAATACAGCTTTGCCATATTTTAAAAGTGCTCTTAATATTGCTGTGCAGTTAAAAAACAAAAACCTTAAAAAAGATGCATTAAAATATTTATCGAGGGTTTATTCGGCTTTGGGTAATTATAAAGATGCCTATTTAAATTATACCGCTTACAGTAAAATTAAAGATGAGATGCTAAACGGCGAAAGTATTAAACGGATTGCCGATATGCAGATACGTTATGAAACCGAAAAAAAAGAGAGGGAGCTGCAAGAAAAAAGCATAGAGGTAATTAAACAAAAAGAGAGAAACCGTCGCCAGCTTTATTTAATCTATTTTGGTTTGGCTATATTAATAATCATATCGGTATCGGGGTTTTATATTATAAGGCAAAACCGCAGGGTTAAAAAAGCCAATGAGCTTTTGGCTTTAAAAAATCAGGAGATATTGCAGCAAAAAGAGGAGATATTGGCTCAGCGCGATGCCATTGGCGACCAAAAAGATGAAATTGAGAAACAGCGCGATGTTGCCGAAAAGCAGCGCGACCAAATTACAGTACAAAAACAAAAAATTACCGATAGTATTGAGTATGCAAGCAGAATTCAAGCCGCAGTTTTACCACCCGATGAATTAATGGATACAATAATTCCGAGTTATTTTATAATGTACCGTCCGCGCGATATTGTTAGCGGCGACTTTTATTTTGTGCGCAAACTAGATAACAATAAAGTGGTAATTGCAGCAGTAGATTCCACAGGGCATGGAGTTCCCGGTGCATTTATGAGTATGCTTGGCACAAGTCTTTTAACCGAAATTATTAGCAATAAACAGTTTAAAAATGCAGCCGATATACTTAATGTGCTGCGTGAAAAATTAAAAAAGGCAATGCACCAAACCGGTAGTATTGATGATAAAACATCGGATGGAATGGATTGTGCATTATGTGTTATAGATTATGAAAAAAGCATGCTCGATTTTGCAGGTGCCAACAACCCACTGGTTATTATTAGAAATAACGAGCTTATTGAGTATAATGCCGACCGTATGCCTATTGGAGTTCATTTAACCAAAGAAGAGCCTTTTACAAACCATAAAATAAACTTACAAACCAACGATATGCTTTATATGTATAGCGATGGCTATTACGACCAATTTGGTGGTGAAAAAGGACGAAAATTATTTACCCGCAACTTTAAAGGGTATTTAATGGATATTAATGAGCTGCCTATTAATGAACAAAAAACCAAATTAGAGCAGTTGTTTGATGAGTGGAAAGGTAACGACCGCCAAATTGATGATGTTATTGTAATTGGCTTAAGGATATAGTTGCCATAGTGTAGTATTTTTTGGTTATACCGATATTATAGTGAATAATAAATTTTACAATTAAGTGAATTGAAATTCGTGTTAACCTGCCAGCCGTCAAGCGTGCCTACTCGAATACAACAGGCAGACTGGTTAGTGTAATTAGTGGACGATAACAATCTACTTACAAATATTAAAAACCCAAAAACAACTCAACTAATGTATAAAACCAATAATTACAAGGTCATTTTCATATCTGTTTTATTTTTACTGACAATTAACCTACCTAACTCTTTATTTGCATTTGATATTACTGTGTATCAACACGATACCATATTAAGCATTGATGAATTAGAGATGGAAAGGAATCTAAAGGAGAGAATTGATAAAACCACCGAAAAATATAGTGTTACAGGTAACGATAATTCAGATTTTGGTACTGCAATGTCATATCTGTCAAAGGGTAAAGACTTATATGCATTAAATAAGTTTGATAAGGCAAAAACTGAGATTAATAAGGCCATAAAAGCATTTGCAAAACAAAAAAATAGACCATTAGAGAGCCAGTCAATTATTATGCTTGGGCATATATCTTGGAAAAAGGGTGCTTTTAATCAGGCATTAATAGAGTATAAAAGGGCTGAAAAAATACAGAAAAAGATAAACCGAAAAGACCTTCAAGCTGAGTTGTTGCAATATATGGGTATTGTTTACCGCGATAGCCGCGATTACGATAAATCATTACAACTGTTTTTAAAATCGCTCGATATTGCAAAATCTATTCATAATGACAAAATTAAAGCAAAGGCACTAAATTATTTGGCAGGGGTTTACTGGAAAATTGGAAACTATAACAAAGCACTTACATATTATCAAGAATCGTTGAGCATAAGAGAAAAAATGGAAGACTATTTTTATGTAGCATCATCGCATAGTAATATTGGAATACTGTATAAAGATATGGGCAGCTACCGTTTAGCTTTATATCACCATTTTAATGCGCTTAAAATTTTAAAACAGTGGGATACCGATAAAGATGTTGCCTACTCACTTAATAATATTGGTAATGTATATTGGAAAATGGCAAAGTTTGACTCGTCATTAATATACTACAAACAGTCGTTGAACATACGGATAAATATTGGCGAAAAAGCCGAGGCTGCCAAATCGTTAGATAATATTGGGAATGTTTATGAATCAAAGCATCAGTATAATAGAGCATTAAATTATTACAATAAAGCTAATGAAATACGTAAAAATACAGGCAATATAAGTGCTGTGGCTCATTCATTAAATAAAATGGGCAGTATATACCTTAAAATGTCTAAATACTTATCAAGTTTAGAATATTACACACAGGCACTTGATATTTTTACCAATTTAAATAATGATTTTTATATGGCAAAAACCGTGAATAACATTGCCATGGTTTATAAAGAGATATCGAATTATAAATATGCACTTGAATATTTGAACCAATCATTTGATATATATAAAAGTAAAAACAATAAAGTTCAAATGGCATTTGCCTTAAATAGTATGGGCAGCGTGTATTGGAAAATGGGCGATAATACTAATGCACTAAATTATTATATGAAGGCTTTACGTATTCGCGAAGAAATTGGCAATAAATCGTCTATTGCATCGTCGTTTAATAATATAGGTTTAATTTACCGCGACCAAAAAGATATTGAAAAATCGATTCAGTTTTACCAAAAAGCTTACGACATATACAATACTATTGGAAATGAAGTTGATAAAGCTTTGGTATTAAATAATATTGGCGATGTGTATTCTCATTTTAATAAATTTAATGAGGCACTGCAGTATTTTAACCGTGCATTAAAAATAAGAGAGCAAAAACAAGATACTAGAGGAATAGCCATTTCAACGTTAAATATTGGTAAATTGCATTCGGCTAATGGTAGGTATAAAAAGGCTGAGCCGTATTTAAACAAGGCAATGCTATTGGCAATACAATTAAACGAGGGTGTTTTAATTAAAACAGCAGGATTTGATAATTACAAACTTTATAAAAAATTAAATAACAGCAATAAAGCACTTAAATACTATCTTATATATTCGGCTCAAAAAGATACTATCTTAAATAGCGAGAATATACGAAGAATAGCCGATTTGCAAATTCAAATTGAAATTAACAAAAAAGAAAGGGTAATAGATGCCTTAAAAAGGCAGAAAGAGGTTGATGAATTAAAGCTAAAATACCATCGCATATTTGGAATAATTTTACTAATATTCTTTGGGTTGGTACTATTTATTGCCATTCATCTGTTTATAAATTTAAAAAACAAAAAACGTACAAACCATATGCTGGAGCGTGTATTTTCGGTAGTAGCCCACGACCTACGCAGCCCGGTATCAACACTTAGTAACCTAAGCGATTTACTTAACCAGCCCATTGCCGATTTAAACGAGGGCGAGCGCAATATAATAATTAAGCATATGGATGGTATCACAAAATCGACAGTAAGTTTACTTGATAATTTATTGGAATGGTCGAAAAAACAAAGAGGTATGATAGGATACGACCCGCAGATTATTAAGATTAAGAATGTGTTAAATGAGAGCCTTGTGTGGATTGAGATGATAGCACGTAATAAAGATATAACCATTATAAATGAAATTCCGGAAATGGCAACGGTATATGCCGACAGAAGTGCAGTATCGTTACTTTTTAGAAATTTGATTATTAATGCCATTAAGTTTTCGCCGGCAAAAGGTACTATCAGAATATTTGCTAATGAAGATGCTGAACAGATGGTAATAGGTATTGCAGATAATGGTGTTGGAATGTCGCCTGATAAGCTAAAAGTTGTTTTATCGGGAAGTAATGATATTTCAAAAAACGGAACAATGAATGAAACAGGTACTGGTTTAGGAATTCGCCTTTGTAAAGAGTTTGTTATAATAAACAAAGGCAAATTATGGGCTGAAAGTATTGAAAATAAGCAAACTATTTTTTATTTTAGTCTGCCAAAAGAAATTACCTAAATTGAGATATTATGAAATTGAAACAATCTTTTTATACAATAGTGTTTTTATTTATGGTTGTTTTTTATAGCCAACCTATTAGTGCAACCATACAGCCGGGCGACACACTTTTACCAAATTTGGCAAGCCTTCAGCAAAAGCAAAAAGTAACGTATTTGTTAAATATATTAGAAACAACAAAGGGACTGCCTATACAAAAAGCTATTGAATATGCCGAAGAGGGTTTAGTTTGGGCTGTTGAGCATGAGAGCATTTCTGATGAAGCCCGTGTTTTAAATTTTCTTGGTAACAGTTATTATAACATTGGCAATTACGATCAGGCGTTAAACTATTATCAAAAAGCACTGCACTTGGTTTTACGTATGGGTAAAAAAACCGAGGTATCGAATGTTATGCAAAAAATAGGCATTGTTTATTTTAATTGTTACTAATCAGTGTAAGCAAAGTCTTTAAAATTAAGGAGTAATGTAATTTTTTGTGATGCCTGTCTGCCAATTCCAGGCAGGCTGTGATGCTGTTTTCTTGTGATGCAGTAGTTTTTTTACTGCAACACTGCAACACTGCAACACAATTTCATCAGAATATCAATAAGTTACATAACTTTATATTTATTTTCTAACACTGATTAGTAACTTTTAATTTAAATGATTATAGAAAAGCTCTGCTTTACTTTGAGCAAACACTAAAAATATTTCAGCAATTGCAATTCCCTAACCGTGAGGCAGAATTATATACCAGTATTGGTTCAATATATTTTTATTGGAAAGAGTTTAAAAACGCTATTGAAAATTATGAAATGGCTTATAATATTTATCTAACCATCGACCATTTACCATCGGTTGCAAATTTGTGTTATTTAAAGGGTTATACACTATATAAAATAAAAAACTACGATGAATCGGAAATGTGGTTTAGAAAAGGGCTTGAAATAAACAAAACGATACATAATAAAAATGAAGTTGCTAAAATTTACGATGCTTTGGGGCAGTTATATTATGACAAAAAAACTTTTGCTCAAGCATTAATATTTTATAAAAAAGCCCATAAAATACATAAGCAAATGGGCGATAAAATAATTTTGGCACAGTCGTTAAATAATATCGGCAATGTATATAAAGAGCTTGGTAATTTTAATGCTGCATCAAACAGTTACAAGCAGAGCTTAAAAATTGCAATAGACCTTGATTTAAAACTGACACAAATGGATAACTACAAATCGTTTTATGAATTGTACTATTTTAAAAACAGCTCAAAAAAAGCATTAATGTTCTATCAAAAATTTGTGGCACTGCGCGATTCTATATTTAATAAAAATAGTACTGCTGCATCAGGCAAATATATAATTAATGAAGAGTTGTTGCAGGCAAAAAAGGAGTTAACACAAAAAAATAGACTTTTTATATACACATTAGTTATATCTATTGCAATAATTATAATATTAATTATTATGCTATTATTGCAACGTGCAAAAATCCGAAAACCTTCTTAGAGCTTGCTCAAAAATAACTTTCGATTTTTTTACATATCTTTAGTTTTTACCTTAAAATTAAAAAAACAAATGATTAGCACCCTGAATTCAAGTCATAAATGCAACTTTTTGGTTAAACAATAAAACTATGAATAGAATTTTATTTGTATGTATTATGAGTTACGGTATTTTAGCTTGTAATATAAATGCTTTATCACAAAAAAAGCAATCAAAAGATACACCTACCATTGAAGTTATAGAGCAGCATGTAAAAAAGTACCAAGATGCAAGAGCAACTCAAACATTTGCTCAGTACGAAGAATTGCTATTAGTACTATCAGATGATAAATATATTACATTGCCGCTAAACGAGTTTAAAGATTCAATTAACACAAGCAAGGTAGTAATTGGGTTAAGGCACGATGTTGACTGTCATCCGTTTAAAGCTTTACAAATGGCCAATATGGAGAGTAGATATGGTATTACAACAACATATTTTATATTGGCAACAGGCGGTTATTACGGACAATTGAAAAAGGGGGGATTTTACCTGTTTAAGAGTATGGATAAGATTTACAAAGAAATTTCAAATTTGGGACATGAGATAGGTATCCATAATGATTTAATTGTAATATTGATAACCTATGGCATTGATCCGTTCTTATTTAATAAATATGAATTAGAGCACTATAAAAGAATTGGTATTGATATTTTTGGTACTGTTGCACACGGATCCGAATTAGCAGGTAAAACAGTCCGAAACTTTGAAATGTTTTCAGATTACTGTAAAGATACAATTGTGGAATATGAAGGAGTAAAATATAAGATAGGACAACACAGCATGAAAGAATATGGATTTGAGTACGAGGCAAATTTTATTAATCACACTAAATATTATTCAGACAGTGGCGGCAAATGGAATTTTGAAGGTGGGTGCACTGAATTAATAAACCGAATAACAAAAAGCAAACCCGGAGATAGAATTCAAATATTGGCTCACCCTGTTTGGTGGGGTAAATAGTGCTTGCCCAAAAACTGTTAATCTTTAATTTTGTAGAGTTTTCGTGCTGAAATAAAAGTCCGTAAATATTAGTATTTAATAGCCTAAAATATAAATTAAATCTTCAAATTTGTAATTTAAAAGTTCATTAAGCAATTAAACTTAATAAAATGTCGGTTCATAAAAATGTAAGAAAAGTTACTACTCATATTTTGAGTGAGATGAAACTTAAAGGTGAAAAAATAGCAATGCTTACTGCCTATGATTATAGTATGGCAAGGCTTGTTGATAATGCCGGAATTGATGTTGTGTTGGTGGGCGATTCGGCAAGTAACGTAATGGCAGGTCATGAAACAACATTACCAATTACGCTCGATAATATGATTTACCATGCAGCTTCGGTAGTGCGAGCAGTAAGTAGAGCTTTAGTGGTTGTTGATCTTCCTTTTGGAACTTATCAGGGTAATTCAAAAGAAGCGCTGAATTCATCCATAAGGATAATGAAGGAGACAGGAGCACATTCGGTAAAACTTGAGGGTGGATTTGAGATAAAGGAATCGGTTATTCGTATTTTATCGGCAGGTATCCCTGTAATGGGGCATTTGGGGCTTACACCGCAAAGTATTCATAAATTTGGCACTTATGTAGTTAGGGCAAAAGAGGAGGAAGAAGCCGAGCAGCTAAAAAAAGATGCTGTTTTATTAGAGCAATTGGGATGCTTTGCCATTGTTATTGAAAAAGTGCCTGCCAAACTTGCTGCCGAAGTTGCATCAATGGTTAAAATACCAATAATTGGTATTGGTGCAGGCAATGGAGTTGATGGTCAGGTTTTGGTACTGCACGATATGCTGGGTATTACACAGGAATTTTCGCCAAGGTTTTTAAGACGGTACAATAACTTGTCGGCTGAAATTGATGGAGCAGTTAAAAGCTATATTAAAGATGTGAGAAGCTGCGATTTTCCTAATGAAAAGGAGCAATATTAATTAACAACCGAATGACTACTAAATTACTATTGAATAACAACCTAATGTCAACCAAATGACTATTAAATGACAATAAACAAACAAATAGAAGTTTTATACGAAGACAACCATATTATTGCGGTTAATAAAAAGGTGTCGGATATTGTGCAGGGCGATAAAACCGGTGATACACCATTGAGCGAATATATTAAACAATACCTTAAAGAGAAATACAACAAACCAGGAAATGTATTTGTTGGGGTAACCCACCGATTAGACAGACCCACTAGTGGTGTTGTTGTTTTTACGCGAACAAGCAAGGCTTTAACAAGAATGAATGAAATATTTAAGCAAAAACAGGCTATTAGAAAAACCTATTGGGCAATAGTAAAAAACTGTCCCGAACAAGAGAAAGGGCAATTGCATAATTTTTTATTCAGAGATTCAAAAAAAAACAAATCGTTTGTTTGCGAGCAGGGTAAAACGGGGGCAAAAGAGGCTGTTTTGAATTATTTGGTTATTACCCGCTCCGATAAATACTGCTTACTTGAAATTGAGCTGCTTACCGGAAGACATCATCAAATAAGAGCACAATTAGCACATATAAACTGCCCCATAAAAGGTGATTTGAAATATGGTTTTGCAAGGTCGAACCCCGATGCCGGAATATGTTTGCATGCCCAAATGATTGAATTTACGCACCCTGTAAGTAAAAATAAAATTAAAATAACTGCCCCTACACCCAATAATAAATTGTGGAAGTTTTTTGAGCAAGCAATACATTAAATATTATTTATTATATTTGATGCAATATTTTAAAGTTAAACAATGGATTCATTAATAATAGAAGGTACTGAAACTACTTTACAGGTAAAATTGGATAAATCAGCCGGTGTATTTGAATTTACCGGGCGTTCAAGACCTGAAGATATTATACGCTTTTTTAACCCCATTTTTGACTGGTTTAATAAATATTTTGACAATCCAAATTCTGAAACCTTGATTACTTTTAAAATGGATTATTTTAACTCTTCCTCTGCAATGGTTTTGTTAAGGTTTTTGGTTTTTATGGAAGATATGTTTAAAAAAGGAAATAATATAAGAATTAAGTGGTGTTATGCAGAAAACGATGATGATATGCAAGAGACCGGCGAAGATTACAGTTCGTTGATAGAAGTTCCCTTTGAATTTGAGGAGGTAGAATAAACACATTCTCAAAGTCTTATTAAATTAAGACACCATTTTTTCACAACATAAATTAAACAGATAAACAACCCTCCGCAAAAAAGCGGAGCAAGTTATGATAGGCAAGTTTAACACCTGCCTAACTAGTAAAGGCAGGTTTTTAAAAGAGTGTTTTGATTTTCAATAGTTCGTTAAATATTTGTAAATTACTAATACACAACATATTTGCTTTTTGTAAATAATTGTATATATTGTTGATAATCAGACCTAACAAGTTTTTAAAACCTGTTAAGTCTCAAAATTTAACGAACTATTGGATTTTAGCACAATATATTAATTTGAAATGCAAATATTTAACTAAATTATATTCTAGTGAAAAAGATAATTTCAACCGATAAGGCTCCTAAAGCAATTGGACCTTATAGTCAGGCTATTTTAGCTAATGGTCACCTTTACATATCGGGGCAACTGCCTATTAATGTTAAAACAGGCAAAATGCCTGATGGGATTAAGGAGCAGACTGATCAATCGTTAAAAAATGTGGAAGCTATTTTAAAGGAGGCAGGGTTTACGCTTGCCGATGTGGTAAAATCGACAGTTTTATTGAATGATATTAATGATTTTGCTGCAATGAACGAGGTTTATGCCAAGTTTTATACATCGGAGCCACCGGCAAGGGCGGCTTATGAGGTGGCTGATTTGCCATTGGGTGCAATGATTGAGATTGAAACAATTGCCGTTAAGAATGGATAGTTTCAAAATATTGATATTAAAAAAAAGGAGGACTTAACAGACCTCCTTTTTTTTATTTTCATACCTATTTATTTATCCGTAATATGGTATCTTCAGTCTAAAAATAATTAGTTACTCCACCTTAATTAACATTGCACGTACCTCTTTTACTTTTTCAAAACCTTTTAACAGCTCCTCATTTTCAAAAATTTGTTTTGGGTCTAAGCTCTGAATATTTTCATCAAGGTGCATTGGCTTATAAATAGCTGAAATCTCTTTCATCTTTTCATATACCATGTTAGCTTTTTCTGTTTTTGGTTTATATGTTTTAAACAGTTCTGTAAGTTTAACAGTTTGTTGAATTTGAACTGCCAAAACCATTATACTTTGCCTTAATACCAATAGTTTTGCTTCCTCCGGTATATCTTCATTATAATTAAAAATTATATTATTTATAATGTAAAGCTTTTCAAGATGTGAGCCTAATGTAATTGCTGTAAGCAGTCTTAATTGGTCTTTTTCTTTAAGCACATTACTTGACTTTTCAAGTGCATAAAACAGTTTATGTGACAATGAGTCCCCTGCAGTTAATCCATCTTCGAGCTTTTTTTGCATAAACTCATCATAAACATCACCAATACCAATGTGGTCTGCTAATATTTTAGCAGCATCGTAACTTTGCCTTGCACGCTCATACCTGCCGTAAGCAGCTGTATATAGCACATCGGCATTGTAAATTCCAATATTTGCGGCGGCAAGGTAAGGTGTCTCTTTATATTTTTCTACATTTTCAGGATTGTTAATAATATTAGGCATAAACGATGCACCCGACATTCTCATAAAAGCATTTATCTCGTCAATTCCCCCTTGTGCAAGATTTATTTCAGCTATTTTCTCTTCAAATTTATCCATGTGAGAAGATTGCTTCTCTTTCTCGTTTTGCTTTGTATTGTTAGTACAACTTGCCATTAAAAAAGCAACAGCAACAATAACCCAAATATGTTTCATACTATAATAAATTTAATTGTTAATATTTTTTCTTTTTTAAGAAGTACAAACCTAACTAAAACAAACTTAAAAATGAAATGAACCTTTAGATGAAAGCAAAAAAAAAGCACCAAAATGGTGCTTTTCTTAATATATATCAAAAAAATTGATTACTTATTCTGAAACCACAATAAAGGGTAAATCAAATTCCACCTCTTTATGTAATTTAATTTTAGCAATAAAATCGCCAACTTCTTTAATTGTATCACCTTTAACAAGTATATTTTTACGTTCAATATTGTAACCCTCTTTTTGAAGGGCTGCTGAAAGCTGAATATTGTTAACCGAACCAAATATTTTACCTGTTGAGCTTGTTTTAGCACCAATAGTAATTTTTACATCAGCTAATTTTTCTTGTAACTCAAGTGCTTCATTTTTAATTTTCTCAAGTTTATGTGAGCGCTGCTTAAGGTTTTCGGCCATTACTTTTTTTGACGATTCTGTTGCCAAAATAGCTAAGCCTTGTGGTATTAAGTAATTACGACCATAACCGTTTTTTACCTTAACTACCTCATTTTTGTATCCTAAACTAGGAATATCCTGTTTTAATATAATTTCCATTTTTATTCCTCCTTTTTATTTAAACAAGTCAGTTACATACGGAAGCAACGCTATATGGCGTGCCCTTTTAATAGCAACCGATACTTTACGTTGATATTTAATTGATGTGCCGGTAATACGGCGAGGAAGAATCTTACCCTGTTCGTTCAAAAACTTTTTTAGGAATTCAGGATCCTTATAATCAATATATTTGATTTTGTTCTTTTTGAACCTACAATATTTTTTCTTCTTAATTTCAACTGACGGGGGAGTCAGATACCTGATTTCTGATTGGTTTTGTGCCATGATTTAGTTCTCCTCGTTCTTTTTTTGTTTTAAACTTCTTTTTTTCTCAGCATACGCAAATGCGTATTTGTTTAATTTAACGGTTAAGAAACGCATAACCCTTTCATCGCGACGGAATTCAGTTTCTAATGCGTTAATCACTTCACCTTCCGATTCAAACTCTATTAAATAGTAAAATCCGGTTGTTTTTTTCTGAATTGTGTAAGCCAATTTTCTCAGGCCCCAATCTTCTTCGTGTACAATTCCACCTTTACCATTGGTAATAATTTCTTTGAATTTGTCAACCGCTTCCTTCATCTGTGGAGCAGATAAAACGGGATTTGTAATGAAAACGGCTTCATAATTGTTTAACATACTTTTTAATTTTTAGTTATATAAACTATTTTCGGGTTGCAAATGTATAAATATTAGTTTTATTATCAAACAATTAACTACCAAAATTTTGTTTTTTAGAATAAAAAAATCTGCAAATCTGTGGCAGATTATTTTTTTATTCTATTACTTTACCATCTGAAAAAGTAAAACATAAAAATTTTAACAAAAAAATGATTTCAAAATTATCAGTAATAGTCCTACTATTTATCAATATTGCAACATATGGTCAACTAAAGCTCGATACTTTAAACTGGCTACCTCCTGTTGATATACCTATTTACCTTTCGGGGAATTTTGCAGAGTTGCGAACCGGTCATTTTCATGCAGGTATTGATATAAAAACACAAGGAAAAGAGGGGTTTAAGGCTTATGCCGTGCAAGATGGTTATATTTCGCGTATAAAAGTATCGGCAGGTGGCTACGGTACTGCTTTATACATAAATCACTTTGATGGCTACACTTCGGTTTACGGGCATCTTAAGGAGTACAACATACAGCTTGATAAGTACGTAAGGGCAATTCAATATGAAAGGGAGAGCTTTGAAGTAGATATTTTTCCCGAAAAGGGTGAACTACCTGTAAATAAAGGCGATATAATAGGTTTAACCGGCAATACAGGGTCGAGTACCGGACCACACCTACACTTTGAGATACGTGATACCCGTAATGCGCACCCAATGAACGGTCTTTTTCTTGGTTACGATATTGAAGACAACATACCTCCTAAAATGGAGTACCTGTATGTTTATCCGCAAAACAGTTTTAGCACGGTTAATGGTAAAAACAAAAACCATTTTTACAGTTTAAGTAAAGCAAATGGGCATTTTGCCCTAAAACAGGGCGATACACTTAAAGTTGCCGGAGAGGTTGGGCTTGGACTAAAAGTAAACGATTATTTAAACGGCTCATATAACCGTTGCGGAGTTTATGAGTTAAAGGCTTTTATTAACGACACCCTGTTTTTTCACGATAAGTTTGACGGTTTTTCATTTGGTGAGACCCGCTACATAAATAGTTTAATGGATTATTATGAGAAGAAAGAAAAAGGAAGAAAACTGCATAAACTATTTGTAGAGCCCAATAACAAGCTGTCGGTATATATTGAAGCATTAAACAGGGGTATATTAAATTTCCCAAAAGGTTCGGGTACACAAAAAGTTACTATTGTGGCAAACGATGCCTATTTTAACTCATCAAGTTTAACTTTTTTTATTAAATATGAGAAGTTTGCAGGCGATTTTGTATCTGAAAATAATGATAGAATTGTTATTCCATGGCAAAATAGCTTTAAGCTTGATACTTTAGGATTGCAGTTGTATTTTGAAAAAAATTCTTTTTATGATACACTTAAAATGAATTTTACCATTGATACCAATAGGTTTACAGGTACATATTCGTCAATATACAATATACATAATTATTACACACCTGTTCATAAATATTTTGAGATAGCAATAAAATACGACTCTGTTGTTGATTCGCTAAAAAATAAGCTGCTATTTGGATACCGGAAAGATGAGAAGTTTTTTGCTACAGGTGGAGAAGTTGAAGGAGAATACATAAAAGGAAGGGTACGCAATTTGGGAACATATGCAGTTGTTATTGATACAACAAAACCAACCATTACGCCTTTGGGCAAAATAGCGTTTACCAACGATTTGAGTATTGCCCATAAGCTGCAATTTAAAATTGAAGACAACTTTAGCGGAATTGCAAATTATAATGGTACTATAAACGGCAATTGGGTTTTGTTTAGTTACGATGCAAAAAATGATTTAATAACTTACTATTTTGATAAATATATGCCCAATGAAGGACTTTTTGAGGTAAATATTGAGGTTGAAGATAAAAGGGGTAACATAGCTATTTTTAAAAAAAAGTGTAAAATTTATCCCGAACAAAACTATGACATTGGCCAATAAACCACATAGAGCCATAGGCGTTATGTCGGGTACATCGCTTGATGGTGTTGATATTGTGGCATGTGAGTTTCAGCAAACCGGTAATAGTTGGTCGTATAAAATAGTTGAATCTTATACTGTTGACTACCCCGACGATATTTATCAGTTGTTAAAATCGTCGCATAAACTGTCGGGCTTTGAGCTTACACAGCTTAATGTGTATTACGGACGCTTTTTGGGGCAAATTGTAAAAACATTTATTGATACAACAGACTTTAAACCGGAGCATATTGCAAGCAGTGGATATACTGTTTTTCACGAACCAAATAATGGGGTTACCATGCAAATTGGTTTGGGAGCTGAAATAGCTTCTATTACAGAAATAAAAACAGTATGCGATTTTAGAACAAAGGATGTTGCACTTGGAGGACAAGGTGCTCCATTGGTGCCTATTGGCGATAAACTGTTGTTTGATGAATATACTGCATGCCTAAATTTGGGAGGTTTTTCAAATATATCGTTTGCCGGAGAATATGGTAAAAGAGAAGCTTTTGATATTTGCCCTGTA
Organism: uncultured Bacteroidales bacterium; assembly: GCA_965370965.1. Lineage (GTDB taxonomy): Bacteria > Bacteroidota > Bacteroidia > Bacteroidales > SZUA-534 > GH45. The sequence continues at coordinate 5,339 of CBDUWQ010000018.1, read as the reverse complement.
AACTTTGTGTTAAACCATTTTGCCCAAAAGCTTGGGCAGCCTTTCGATAAAAATGGCGAACTGGGTAAAAGTGGGCATGTTATCTCTGATTTGTTAAAAAGCCTGAACCAAATAGAATATTATACCATACAACCTCCAAAATCGCTTGGACGCGAATTTGTTGAGTCTCAAATATTACCATTGTTTAGTGATAAAATACTTAACTGCAATGCACTGCGCACTTTTTATGAGCATATTGCAATACAACTATCCAAAACTTTACAACAGTTTGATACAAAAACCATATTAACAACAGGTGGCGGCGTCCATAATACTTTTTTAATGGAGCTGCTAAAAATGCAAACAAATGCCGAAATAGTTGTGCCAAAAAAAGAGATTGTGGATTATAAAGAGGCTCTTGTTTTTGCTTTTTTAGGCCTTTTGCGTTTAAATAATAAGCCCAACTGTTTAAGTTCGGTAACAGGTGCCAAAAATGATAATATTGGCGGTACAGTATATTTGTAAAATCTCTGATTTTTAAACAAGTTATCCGTATATTTTACTTCTGTAATTGTAATTGAGTACTGCCTATTAAATTATATTATTTAATACAAGAACCCAAATAACCAAATAGGAATTTTATTATTGAACCCAAATTCAATGCCGTCAGAAGCAATAAAAGCATTTGGAATACCTTTTATCTGTTTTTTACCTTTGTTTTTACCACCCACTTCAAAAAGATATTTATCATCTACCATAAAATCTCCATTTTTAGGAAAAGTTACTTGGTGTTTGCAAGATAACTGGTTTGCAAAAAATGTTTCGCATATATTTCCGGTATTAACAGACTTTTGACTTAAAGCATACATTAGCGTTGTATTGTTTAAGAATATTTTTTCAGGCTTTGCCATTTGACTTATCCCTTTAGTATGAGTTCTAAGCTGAATAATTAAATTGGCTCGTTCCAAAAGATTTAAATATTTTAACAATAGTTCACGTGTTGTTTCTGTTTTTCTGCTTAATTCTGCAATATTGGGCTTAAAGGGAACTATTTCAGAAATAACATATAGTAATTTCTTAAGTTTTATTATGGTTGAATACTCAATTTGTGAAATGGCCGGCAAATCGTTTTCAATAATTAAGTTTACAATAGTTTCAAGTCTTTCATAGTAGTTGGTCTTTCCTTCGGCAATAAATGGGTAAGCTCCGTATTTCATATATTCATTAAATAAAGCTATAGGTTTTATCTCTTTGGCAATTATAGTGCTCCATTCAATATGGTTTTGAACGATTTGTTCTAATGTAATTGCAGGAAAGTCCGTTTTGTAAATTAAGTTAATATACTCTCTAAGCGATAATTCGTGCAGGTTGTAAATATGTGCCCTACGGCTAAGGTCGTGTTCACCTTTATGTATTTCAAGAGCCGATGAGCTGGTAAATACAATTTGCAGTTCAGGAAAATCATCATAAATATTTTTAAGCTCTTGTGACCAGTTTTTATATTTATGCACCTCATCAATAAATAAGAATTTGCCTCCGTTTTTTGAAAAGTCATCAGCTAAATCTATCAATTTGTTAGCAGTAAAAAAAATATCATCCATGCTTACGTAGAGTGCAGCAGAATTATTTTTATAATCCTTTTTTATCTTTTGAAACAGTATGGTGGTTTTCCCAGTGCCACGAGCCCCCTTTATTCCAATTAATCTACTGTGCCAATCAATATTATTATATAAGTAGCGTTGGAATTTTAATGAGGTAAGGTTTACTTTTTTTACCGATTTATCAAATAACTTTTCCATTATATAGTATTAAATAAAATACAAATATAATAATTATTTGTATTATTGAGAATACATTAATAATTATATAATGTATATTATAACATACATTAAACAAAGTGTGAAAGTATTCAAAATAAAAACAAGCTTAATTTTTTTTATGAATTATATGTTAAATATTAGAAACATCCTTTACTTCAAAAAATATATAATTAACTTCACTCAACTAAATTTCAGTTATTATGAACAAATATATTTCGCAACTTATTGATGACATTAAGAGTATTGTAAACGATGATACCGATACCAAAGCAACAAATATGGAGAGCTTTGTCGATATAGATGCAACCGAACAGTTTTTAAATGGCAATATGTATGAATTGCAGCAAATACTCGGTATTTCAAAAGAGGCATTACCACCTGAAAACAAATTATCTGATAAGCAAATATCAAAGTTATTGCCATTTTTGCACGAACTTTTTGAGCATCACAATTATGAGTTGGCTTATCCAACTGAATTGGTTGACCGCACCAAATATAAATTGTTATACGATATAATGGAAACCAAGCATCCTGAAACCAAATATGGAAGAATTGGGTTAGAGTTTTGCGATTATAACATTGATGAATGTCCGATACCGGGAGAGTGCGATTTTTGCGAACAAGAATTAAAACACGAAAGTGATGAAATATTGGAATCTGCAATTGATGATATTGACATAACCGAACTACTGCCCGAGGGTGTTAAAACAGAGCATGAAAGTAAACTTGATGAGCAACATATACGTGAAACCGTTCGAAGTTTTTCTCCCAATAAAAAAAATATTGAAGGCATTTTTAACTACTGCGACCGATGGTGCGAAAGATGCCTGTTTATCGATAAATGTACCAATTTTGAAATGGAAAAAAAGATGGGGATGCACGAAAACCAAAGTATGGAAGATGCCCTGAAATATGTTGGAATTATGTTTGACGAAACAGGTAGGATGATTGAGGAGGACATGAAGAAATTTGGTATTGATATTAATAATTTATCCGATATTGAAGATAAATCTGAAGATAAATCTGAGAATAAAGAAAAACATCCGTTGGAGGGGATATCGGTAGAATATATGAAAAAGGTTAGTGATTGGCTCGAATTAAACAAAGAATTTATCTCAGAAAACGCATTACATTTATGGAATATATCGCAAAAAAAATACGAACAGTTCGACGAAATATTTAATGTAATAGGCTGGCACATGACTATGATACCGGTTAAAATAAACAGAGTACTTAAACCCCGCACTAAGTACGACGATGATGAGTTTTATGAAACTGACAAAAATGCCACAGGTAAACTGGTACTTGAATGTATTGATAAATCGACCCAAGCTTTTGTGTTGTTGTTAGAATTTTCGCTGTTTGAAGAAGATGAACTAATAGAATTTTTAGCAATACTGTCGCAATTAAAAAAAGGAATTGAAAAAGCACTACCCAAAGCAAAAAACTATAAAAGAATAGGATTGGATGATTAATTTATAATTTTGAACGTGTACAATTAAAGGTGTCTCTATTACTTCTACAATCGCACATCGTACACCATAAATCTTAAATAATTAAGATTTTAAATACATCAGAATTATTAAATTTACAATATTTATTAATCTTACTATTTTAGAAAGTTAAATAAAATGACTGATAACTACTAAATTACTATTATATTTATCACTTAATAAAAATTACATCTTTTTATAAAGTATTTAAACAAAATGAGGTATTTGCTTATACTTATTTTTAGCTTAACACTGCTACAGTTTAGTCAAGCACAAAATAACGATAGTACTAAGGTATTAGAGCTTATTGTAAAATTAAATGCAACCAAACAAGATACTATTAAAGTTAATATTCTTAATAAATTGGTTGATGAGTTTATAGGAGTTGACATTGAAAAAGCATTAAAATACTCAAAGCAAGCCCAAGTTTTATCGCAAAAAACAAACTATAAAAAAGGACTTTCAAAAGCTTATTACAATACTGCAAAATGCTTTTATTACCAATACGAATTTGATAGTATCATTTATTATTATGAGTTAAGAAAAAATAGTGTGAGCAATGAAATAGATATTGAAGTTGCTGCTAATTTTGAATTTTTGATAGGATTGGTTAAGCATATTCAATCAAATTACAGTGAAGCTATTAAATATTATAATGAAAGCTTTAGGCTGCACAAAAATCAAAATAATATTAAAGACATGGTAAAGTGTTATAATAATTTGGGTGCTGCTTATTATGATATGGGCAATTATGAAAAAGCACTTGAGAATTATTTTAATAGTCTTGAAAAGAATGATGAAATAGAGAATGCAGCAATGACAGCACGAACATTGAGTAATATAGGGGGTATATATGAGGAACAGGAAAAATACTCTTCAGCATTGGAATACTACAGAAGGGCTATTTTAATTGCAACAGAAATTGGATCAAAAAAGACCATTGCTGATATCTATAGAAACATTGGTGGTATTTATTCAGAAAGAGGTAAGTTTGATTCTACAATTATTGTTTATAATAGATCGTTGGAGTTATATGAGGAATTGAATAACATAAGAGGGATGGTAGTGCTATATAATTTATTTGGACAAACATATGCAAGAAACTGGGTTGACAACCCTGAACTTTTAGACTATGCTCATGACTATTATAAAAAGAGTTTAGATCTGAATAATCAGGGTATTAAAGAGGTTGAAGAAAAAATTGTTTCGTACCAAGGGATAGCTGAAGTATATATCAATAAAAATAATTTCCAAAACTCAATACCATATCTAAAAAGTGCTTTAGAAATGTCAAGGGAGATTGAGTCGTTGGTTAATATAAAGAAAACACATGAATATTTAAGCACGGCTTATGCCGGATTAGGATATTTTAAAGAAGCATACAATAATCATTTACTTTATAAAAACTGGAGTGATTCACTTAAAAATGATGAAAACATAGAGATGCTTACCCAAACCAGTATGCAGTATGAATTTGATAAACAGCAAAAAGAGCAGGAATTTTATCAGGCACAAAAAGATTTAGAGTACCAACAAAAACAGAAACGCGATAAATTGATTCGATTGTTTATTTTGGCTGTTTTATTAATAGTTTCCGGTTTTTCAGTTCAAGTACTCCGTAGTTATCAGCGCAAAAAAAAGGATAATATTCTTTTGGCAGAACAAAACGAAGAAATTGAGAAGCAGAAGGAGGAAATAACGGATAGTATAGTATATGCAAAGCGTATTCAAACAGCCATATTACCAACTGACGATTGGGTAAATGAAAACCTACCTGATCATTTTGTAATGTTTAGGCCTCGTGATATTGTAAGTGGCGACTACTATTGGATGAACAAGATTGATAATAAGGTAATTATTGTTGCAGCCGACTGTACCGGTCATGGTGTACCCGGAGCTTTTATGAGCATGCTTGGCGTTTCGTTTTTAAACGAGATTGTAAATAAAAACAATATAGTTCAACCTAACCTTATCCTAAACCAATTGCGTAACCAAGTAAAGCGTACACTCGACCAAACCGGCAAAGATGGTGAAGCAAAAGATGGCA
>CBDUWQ010000017.1:0-35737 GCA_965370965.1 uncultured Bacteroidales bacterium | reverse complement strand
TTCCGATGCCTTACAGCTACATCAAACTAAACGCATGAATTATTCAGGCTATATAAGTCAATGTTGTTTAGTTAAGGCAATTGGTTTACCCCTTGAGGGGTAGCCATTTACTTAAGAGATTCCCCCTCTGTCCTGTTGTACATCTCCCCAAAGGGGAGAACTGCCTCAGAGTCAGTCTTCCCTTTGGGGAAGTGCCTGAAAGGCGATGGGGAAATTGTCAAATAAAGCCTAAGTAAATGGCATTACTTGAGGGGTTCAGGGGGTGGAATAGTAAAAATGATATTCTTAATTAAACTACATTGATCTATAAGTCTTATATAAAAAGGTTGATTTTAACATTTGAGACCTAACAGGTTTACTTAATTAATTGTTCGATAAATAGTTTAATGCGCATTGTAACTGTAAATTATATCTGTTAGGTCTTTTTATACAGTATTTATTTGCAACAATTAAAACAATAAGTTACTAGTTGAGTAACAAGCAGAATATCAGATTGTAACAAAAAGGCTAATTTTCAATTTAAACACTATGTTCAAGTTAATATCATTTATTGTATTAATGATAATTGGGGGGGGTATATCCGGTCAACAAATAAATATTGACAGGGTTGATATGATGCCTTCAATTCCGGAACCTTATAATATGAGGGATTGGAAAAATGTTGCACACCACTACGATTCACTAGTCTTTAATACAACTTTATCAGGACAATATTTGCCTGTTATGGCAATAAATGAGAATGGCTTAAATTACCCCAATCACGAAAGTGCGGCAATGGTTAGTTATGTTGGCAAAACATTGGGAACATCGGCAGAGGGGATTAATTATTTGCCTGCTGTTATTGGAGCTACACTTTCAGGTATTAACAAAAGCAGTCAGTTTGGGTATAATTGGGTTTTAATGGGAGAAGATTTTTTTAACCATCGACCTGCCGAAAATGTTTATCTGAATAACTATGCGGCAACAAGTGGACACGATTGGTGGTATGAAACAATGCCCAATGTATTTTTTTATCAGTTAAATGCCCTTTATCCAAATACCGGAGATTTTAACTATCAGTTTGAAATGGTAGCCAATAGATGGCTCGAAGCCGTTGGCAGTATGGGTGGAAGTGTTACTCCATGGGAAGCTCCGTATATGAATTATAGGGCTTGGAATTTGAATCAGATGAAACCGCTTATCGAAGGGGTTAAACAACCCGAAGCAGCAGGCGCAATAGGTTGGATTTTGTATAATGCGTATTGTGAAACGGGAAATAGAAATTATTTAATTGGAGCCGAATGGGCACTTGAATTCCTAAGTAATTGGGATGAAAACCCATCTTATGAGCTTCAGTTACCATACGGTGCTTATGTGGCAGCTCGAATGAATGCCGAAATAGGTACTAATTACAATATTAACAAAATTATTAACTGGTGTTTTAACCGCGGCTCGCTTAGGGGCTGGGGTTGCATTGTAGGTAAATGGGGCAATTATGACTGTTCAGGATTATTTGGTGAAGCTAATGATGCCGGAAACGATTATGCTTTTGTAATGAACGGATTTCAACAAGCTGCAGCTTTAGTTCCATTGGTTAGATACAATGAACATTACGCAAATGCTATTGGTAAATGGGTACTCAATGTGGCAAATGCATCAAGGCTGTTTTATCCGGGATTTTTGCCTGCCGATCAACAAGACAGCGAAGATTGGTCATTAGAAAATGATTTTAATAATTGCATTGCCCACGAAGCCATGAAAGAACTTAAAAACGGTAAAAGCCCATTTGCAACAGGCGACGCCATAAATGGAGGATGGGCTTCAACAAATTTAGCTTTATATGGTTCATCGCATGTTGGGTATTTTGGAGGTATTATTGCCACTACAAATGTTGATGCTGTCTTAAAACTTGATCTTTGCAAAACCGATTTTTATTCCACATCACATCCCTCTTTTTTAATTTGGAATCCATATGAAAATGATACTACAGTTACAATAAATGTAGGCAGTTCAGAAGTTGATATTTATAATTCAATAGAAAATACATTTATAAAAAACGATGTATCAGGCACTATTGATATTTCAATTCCGGCAAAAAATTCAGTAATTCTGGTGTATGTGCCAAATAACGCTGAAATTGAATACAACGGTAAAAAAACATTAGCAAATAATATTGTTATTGACTTTGATAATGGGGAAATTATTGCAGATTATCCGCCAAGGATAAAAGCTTTAAAAGCTTTAAAAAACCCTGTTACTGTTGACGACTCAATAAAAATTTTCTGTACAGCAGAAGATATTGACAATACTGATATTACTTATGATTGGAAAATAGATGGCGAACTTGTTCAGGGAAATGAGATATTTTCAATAAAAGCGATAGAACAACCCGGTTTTTATGAAATAAGTTGCATAGTTACATCAGGAACTGGATTAACTGACTCAATGAATATTGTAATTGAAGTAAAAGAGAGGATACCACATATACCTGAAATTATATTGCTAAAAGCCAACCCCGGTAAAATTGATTTGGGTAAAAGCACAACTGTAAGTTGCTTGGTTTATGAACAAAATGGCGATGAAATAGTATATAATTGGTTTGCAAATCAAGGAACAATAACCGGACAGGGAGAGGCAATACAATGGCTGTTGCCTGATGCTGCCGGCAACTACAAAATATATTGCACCGTTTTTGATATTGATGGAGAATCAAAAGACAGCGTATTTGTAATGGTGCGAGAATTGAGCAACCTGCAAAAAGGCGAACCTGTTTTGTATTTGCCATTTAACGGAAATGTGCACGATTACAGCAGGTACAGCCAAAATACAACATCGCTAAATATTACATATAAAAATGATGCTTTTGATAATCCTGCATCTGCAGCACAATTTAATGGCACATCATCTTATGTGAGGGTTGAAAATACTAACCGGCTTAATTTTGCATTGGGTTTAACCCTAACAGGGTGGATTTATTCACAGCATGAGGGTGGTAACGAGGCTTATCCTGTTTCGCATGGTAATTGGCAAAACAGATGGAAAGTGTCAATCAGCAATAACATATTAAGGTTTACGGTTAAAACTAACCAAGGGGTTAAAGATTTGGATACCAAGACATTAATAGAAAACGAAAATTGGTATCATTTTGCAATGGTTTATACCGGAACCGATTTAGAGATTTACTTGGATGGGCAATTAGATTCATTTGTACCTTTTACAGGAGAAATATTAACTACCACTTACGATTTAGTACTTGGGAGGGCAAGACCCGATCAGGCTTACTTTTTTAAAGGCAGGCTCGATGATATCTATCTGTTTGACCATCCACTTTCTCCAACTCATATTAAAAATATGTATGATACCGGTGTGGCAATAAATGAGAATAGGAAAAGTGGAAAAAACATTAATATTTTTCCGAATCCTGCTAAACAGAGTTTGTTTGTTGATTTTGGGCAGCTTACTGAATCAAAAACTAATTATCAGCTAATTGGAATATTGGGAAAGGTAGTAAGTAGTGGGACATGGTTAAACAATAACAATACACAATTCTGCATAAATACAGGTAATGTGCAATCAGGGGTTTATTTATTAATAATGCAGATGGGAGAAATGTGCATTACACATAAACTATTAATTCTTAAATAAAATGAGAATAGGCTTTATTTATATTATGCTACTAATGGTTGTTTTTGGATGCAGTTCAAAAAACTCAAAAAAAAACTTTGCCATAAGCTATTGGTCATCAAACAACAGTTCTGAGATTAAATTTTCAAAAATAATAGTTGATAAATGGAATGCCGATAATCCCAACCAAAAAGTTCATTTTCAACCAGTGCCGGAGGGGCAGTCGAGCGAGGAGATTATTTTGGCGGCAGTTGTTGGTAAAACAACAGCCGATATTTATGCCAACATGTGGCAGGGGAGCGTTGAGTTTTATGCAAAATCGGGTGTATTGATTGCATTGGATACCTTGTATGGTTTTTTGCCATTTATTTACAAAAGGTGCGATAGTGCTACCATAGCCGAGATAACATCAAGTGATGGGCATATCTATCAAATTCCGTGGAAAACAAATCCGATAATGACACTGTATAACAAAAATATTTTAGATACGCTTGGTTTAGACTCCTTGCCATATACCTATTCTGAATTTATTAACGCAGCAAAAAAATTTAAATTAGACAGAGATGGGGATGGACATATTGACCAATGGTTTGGAATAACATCGGTTAAACCAATTTGGTATCAACGCCTGTTTAATTATTACCCTTTGTACCTTGCTGCATCAAATGGCATACCATTGATTAAAGACAATAAGGCTGCATTTAATAATAAATACTCAATACAGGTTTTTAGTTTTTTACAGCAACTATATAATAATGAATATTTTTCGCGTCAGCAGCAGTCGGCAGTTTCCGACCAGTTTATTGCAGGTGCAGTAGCAATAAAATTTACAGGACCTTGGGAAATTGCGTATCTAAATAAATTTATGGATGAAGGTACTGAGTTTGGCTTTTTTAATATGCCGGTGCCCGATAATCATAAAGGACCTTATTATACTTATGGAGACCCAAAAAATATAGTGATATTTAAAACCTGTAAAAATCCGCAATTGGCGTGGAATTTTATTGAAACAATGATATCGAGAGAAGGCGATTATTCCTTTATGAAAATTACAAAACAGCTACCACGACGAAAGGGATTGGATACTTTGCCCGAATTTAAAATGTTTTTTGAGCAACATCCAAAATTAAAGGTGTTTGCAAAACAGGCAAAATATGTAAAAGGAATTGATAACTGTGATAAAATAACAGAGGTAATGGATATTATATCACAAGAATATGAGCAGTGTGTTTTATATAGTCGCAAAACGCCACAGCAGGCGTTAGATGATGCTGAAAGAGCAGTAAATATACTGTTAAGGGTAAAATAAAAGCTTTATTATGACCGGTTTGGAACAATATCGTCCAGTATTTCATTTTTCGCCATCCAAAAATTGGATGAATGACCCCAATGGTTTGGTTTATCATAAAGGAGAATATCATCTGTTTTATCAGTATAACCCATTTGATAAACATTGGGGAAATATTTGTTGGGGACATGCTGTAAGCACCAATTTAATTAACTGGAAACATTTGCCTGTAGCCATTCATGAGGATAAAGAAAATGAAACAATGGTATTCTCAGGCAGTTGTGTGGTTGACAAATATAATGTTGCAGGTTTAGGCAGCAATAATGATACAATGGTAGCTTTTTATACCGAAAGCAAAAAAGATTTGTCAAAGCAGTCGCAATCAATTGCATTTAGTAATGATATTGGAAGAACTTGGGAAAAGTTTGAGTCGAATCCTATAATAGAGAGTAGTCATAAGGCATTTAGGGATCCAAAAGTGTTTTGGTTTCAAGAAATAAACCAATGGATAATGGTTGTGGCATTATCTGAAATTAGGCATTTGCAATTTTATTCATCGGTTGATTTAATTAAATGGAAACTTGAAAGTGAATACCATAACAACGAAGTTAACAATGGATTATTGGAGTGCCCTGATATGTTTCAATTGCATGTTGAAAATAAACCTGATGAAATAAAATGGGTACTATTACTTTCAGGCATAGGTGCATACAAGGGATTAAACGGTATGCATTACTTAATTGGCAATTTTAACGGTAAACAGTTTAAAGAGGAGCAGGAAATAAAAATATTAGACTATGGAAAAGATTTTTATGCCGGATATACATGGAATAATATCCCAAAAGAAGATGGAAGAAGGATACTTATTGGGTGGGCAAATAATTGGAACTACAGCAGCCTGCTTCCAACTCATCCGTGGAGGGGTATGCTTAGTATTCCGCGCGAGTTATTCTTAAAAGAGCAGAAAGAAAAATATATTATTTGCCAAAAACCAATTGTTGAATATCTAAAACTTAGAGAGGAATATTTTTGTGTTGAAAATATAGTTATAGATAATGAATATAACACATTATACGATAAAGGATTTTATGGAACATCAGTTGAGCTGTTGATTGATATTGATTTAAGGAAGGCTGAAAAGTTTGGGATTAAAATATTAAAAGACGAAAAAGAAGAGACAATTATTGAGTATTCTCAAAAAACAGCTTACCTCTCAATTGACCGAAGAAAATCGGGGAATGTAAGCTTTCATAATGATTTTTTGAGTAAAGAAACTGCAAGGGTAAATCTTATTGAGAATAAGTTAAAACTCCATGTATTTATCGATAAATCTATTATAGAAGTATTTGTAAATGACGGAGAGGTGGTATTTACCGAAAGGGTATTTCCATCACAAAATAATAAGGGACTAATACATTTTTATACCGATTTAGGGTCGGTAACAATTAACAAACTAGAGTTATGGAGGTTAAAATCAATATTGAAATAAAGTACAGTTGGTTAAACAAATTTTTAATGTGGTAATAAATAATAAACAATGAACATTGACAAAAAATTAAAAAATAAAATTGTTCCCTATTTACTGGTATCACCTTATTTAATACATTTTACTGTATTTGTGGCATTTCCGGTATTATTTTCTTTTGTATTAACTTTTCATAAATGGAATATAATATCACCAATGGAGTTTGTTGGCTTCGATAATTTCACACACCTTTTTCACGACCGTCTATTTTGGAAATCGTTAATTAATACTCTAAAGTTTTTAATAGTACACATTCCATTGCAAATAATAATTGCATTGGCTTTGGCCGAATTCCTTAATCAAAAACTCAAGTTTAAGGGTTTTTTTCGTGCTGCCTTTTTTCTTCCTGTTATAGTTTCGGGGGTTGTAATAACCATTCTTTGGCAGCAGTTGTTAAGTTTTGATTCGGGGCTTATTAACCGTTTTTTAATGTCGGCCGGACTGGGGAAAGTTGGTTGGCTAAACCAACCAAATATTGCCATGGGCTCAATTGCACTAATGGCAACATGGAAAAATGTTGGTCTGTATGTTATACTGTTTTTGGTAGGTCTTCAAACTGTTCCCGAACGCTATTACGAGGCTGCCGATATTGAAGGAGCTACCCATTGGCAAAAGTTTTGGCATATCACTTTGCCGTCTATCAACCCAACAATATTTATGGTAGTTATTTTGTCAACCATAGGTGGGTTTAGCCTATTTATCGAACCTTATATAATGACTGGTGGAGGTCCATTAAATAGTACACTTTCGGCGGTTCTGTATATTTATAAACAAGCATTTGAGTTTTACCATATGGGATATTCAGCAACATTGGGAATATTTTTTGCACTATTGATTATGGTGGTTGTGGTAATTCAAAAAAAGGTTGTTGAACGTGAAAATTAAAATATGAAACAAATATTTATATATACTTTGTTATTGATAGCTGCATTATCATTTTTGTACCCATTTGTATGGATGATAATGGCATCGCTATCAACTGAAGGAGGAATTAGTGATTTAGTGCTGATTCCTAATAAATTCACCTTTGACAATTACCTTCAAATGTTTGATAAGATACCCATTGGCAGGGCACTGCTCAATAGTCTTTTTGTGGCATCTGTTTCAACATTTGGGGTAATTGTTTTTGGTTCTATGGTAGGATATGCCTTGGCAACTATGCAATTTAAGGGGCGCGATTTAATATTTTATGTAATAATTTTTACAATGACTCTCCCTTTTCAAATTACCCTTATTCCCAATTATATAATAATGGTAAAGTTAGGGTGGGTTGATACTTATGCAGCACTAATAATTCCGGCACTAAACAATGCGTTCTCTATTATTATGTTTCGAATGGCATTTAAAACCATACCCCGCGATTTAATTGATGCGGCACGAATTGATGGTAGTGGCGAGCTGAGGATTATTTTTCAGATAATTTGGCCCAATGTAATACCAACAATTATTACAGTTTCTATTTTGGCTTTTATGAGCTCGTGGAATGATGTGCTTTGGCCATTAATTGTTATTCGTGACGAACAACTTATGACCATGCCACAATTAGTAACCCTTTTTGCCGTGGGCGGAAGGTCCGAAGCTCAATTAGGTGTTAAGCTGGCATCGGCTGTTTTGCTTGCATTGCCAATAATGGTAGTTTACTCAATATTTCAAAAATATTTTATTCAAAGTATGGCATCAACAGGCTTAAAAGGATAGTGAATTAATTTAACATAAATGTTGTAATAGATTAATGATACAGTGATTGAATGATACAATGAGATAATAAAAAATATTGTAGCATTAAATCATTCATGCATTTAAATTAATAGTAAAGCTAAAATAATAACAAACCCAATAAACTAAAAATTAAACAATTAAGAAAAAATGATTCCGATTCAAAGATCAAACATCTGGCTTAAAGCCAATGAAAAAAAGGTAATACCTATTTATCTCTTATTGTCTTTTGGTAGCAATCGTATTGATAAAATCATTGATAATGTTAAGGAGCTCACCGAAGAGGAGGTTGAGGAAATATTATCGGGCGTAATAAAAGAATTTAGCAGCAGGCATCGCAACATAAAACAAGCATGGCTTGACCATTATAATGAGATATTGGATCATATCCCTGAAATAGCTAATTATTCTGATAACCGAAAGCTTTTAACAGGAGCTTATTTTACTAAAGAGTATTCGATTGAAGGTGCAGCACTTTTTAATCCATCTATGGTTCCACATCCTAACCAAAGCGGTTTAAATAAAGGAGAGAAACGTTTTATTATTAGTTTACGGTCAACAGGTGAAGGGCACATATCTTCCATCTCATTTCAAACCGGAATTGTGAACGAGCGTGGTAATATAATGTTGGATGAACCTTCTGAATTTACAACATGTTCAAAAAAGAACATCAGTAAAAAATACTCAAAGGACTTTTTAAAAATACGTATCAAGCATTTTAAAGGAGCAGATGGTAAAGTTCTTGATTTATTGCCAAATGAATGTACCGAAAAGGAGATAGTAGATATTTTCAACAACCTTAGTGAGCAATCTTCCAACGTAAGTATAAAGGACACATTTGAAGCAATACAGCAAATAACAGATACTAATTATGATGTAAGTTTTTATGACGATATCCCTATTAATGAAAGGGTAATATTTCCCAATGCCAAGGCAGAATCAATGGGAATGGAAGATGTAAGGTTTGTAAAATTTACACATAAGGGCAAGGTTTGTTATTATGGCACATATACGGCTTATAACGGTCATGAAATACGCTCGCAATTAATAGAAACTGAGGACTTTACCCATTTTAAGATAAGAACAATGTATGGTAATGGGGTGCAGGATAAAGGAATGGCTCTGTTTCCTGAAAAAATAGATGGTAAATTTGTTATGATATCTCGTCAGGGCGGATGCCTTATAAATATTATGTATTCCGACAACCTTTATTTTTGGGAAAACTGGGAAACAATAATTGAGCCTCAACGTTTTTGGGAATCGGTACAAATGGGCAATTGCGGTTCGCCCATAAAAACTAAAAAAGGATGGTTACTATTAACACATGCAGTAGGTCCCATGCGCCGTTATGTTATTAGCGCAGCATTGTTAAGTTTGAAAAATCCATCTGAGGTATTATCAACACTTAACGAGCCACTTATTGAACCTGACCTTGACGAACGGGAAGGGTACGTGCCTAACGTGGTTTACTCATGCGGTGCAATGGTAAATCAAAATCGTTTAACTATACCTTATGCAATGTCCGATTCAGCATCGGGTTTTGCCGGTATTAATATTGATGAGTTGTTAAAGTTGTTTTAAACATTTGAAATAATGCGAATATTTAAAAGATTGCTATTTTTTAGCATATTTATAGTTTTTGTGGCTTCGTGCTCACACAAGCAACCTAATAGTATGATTAACCCAAGCCACCTAAGCCATCTTTATCAAGAATATAAATGGCCGGCTGACTCATCTTCCATAGGAACAGTATGGATTTATTGTGATGCCCCAAAATATAATTTATTGGCCGATCCGGTTGAGGGTTTTACTTGCGTTGATGATGTGGCACGAGCCCTTGTATTTTGGGTTCGGTATTACAATATTAATCCCAATTCTGATGATTTGAATAAAATAAAAATGTTGGTAAACATGGTATTAAAAATGCAGGACACAACAGGCTATTTTTATAATTTTCTTTACCCCGATGTTACTATTCATAAAGAGCATAAAAATAGTATTTCAAAACCAAATTTTTGGTCGTGGAGAGCGTTATGGGCTTTAACCGAGGCTAATATTTTGCTAAATAAAACCAATAATAATAAACTTGCTATTGAGTGTGCAAAAGCAATTGATAAATTGACATATAACATGAAAAACGATATTGTTATAGCCGACAGCACTTATAATTATGCAGGTATTAATGTTACCTATATAATAAATAGATTTGGAGCCGATCAGGTTGGGTTGATGATGGTTGGATTGACGAATTATTCAAAAATTAATAACGATCCTGAAATCGATCAACTAATTCTAAAATTGGGTAAAGCCATTTTAAAGGTTCAGAAAGGTGATGAAAATACCCATCCTTTTGGTGCATTTTTAAGTTGGCAAAATATTTGGCATGCATGGGGCAATATACAAAGCTATGCACTTTTATTGGCTGGTGATTACCTTGGCGAACAACAGTTTATTGATGCCGCCTTGTTCGAAATCAATCATTTTTATCCTTATCTGTTAAAGGAGAATTGGATTAGTGGATTTTCTTTGAATGAAGTTGAAGGCACCATTGAAGTAATTAATCAGAAACAGTACCCTCAGATAGCATATGGAGTTAGGCCAATCGTATTTGCCTGCCTGCAAGCATATGAGATTACTAAAATAGATAAGTATGCAATACAGGCAGGAGAAATGGGCTCATGGTTTCTGGGAAACAATCCTGCAAACGAGGTAATATACAATGCTAAAACCGGCATCTGTTTTGATGGTATTAACACCGTATCTGATATAAACTATAATTCAGGAGCCGAATCAACAATTGAAGCATTATTAACTATTCAAGCCATTGAGAAAAATCCAATAGCTTTTAAAGCAATGATTAAATATTTTAAAACTCAAAAAACAACAAATTAATGCCCATAATTAGCAACAATATAAAAATAGGTAATTTTTCAGCCAAGGTTGATCTTGCAAATCCGGTATTCCGATATCCGGGGAATCCAATTTTAACAGCTCACGATGTTAATAAAGTTTGGACTGACCCTAAATACAAGGTGATTACAGTTCATAATGCAGGAATTACCCAAATAAAAGACAAAACAATTATGCTGTTTCGTTCGCATTTGCGTAATGGCATATCGGTTATTGGCATGGCTACAAGCATTGAGGGTATTACCTATTGGAAAATTGAACCAATGCCCGTATTAAAACCATGTAACGAAAATGATCTGTTTGCGGAAGGGGTAAATAAGCAAGAGCTGATTGAAAATGAAACTGGAGGTGTTGAGGACTCGAGAATTTCCTTTATTGATGGCACTTATTATATTACTTATAGTGCATATCATGGGCTGATTAAAGACAGGGTAAGGGTGTCATTAATTACAACAACTGATTTTAAAAGCTTTATGCGGCATGGTCCTCTTTTGTCGTCCGATATGCGAAACGTAGTTATATTTCCTTCAAAAATCAATAATAAATATGTGGCCTTATTGCGCCCTAACGATTATAATATAGACCAAATAGGTGGAATTTTTAAAGAGATAAAAATTGGTTATTCTGATAATATTGAAAGTGGACAGTGGCAACTTACCAATGACCCGATAATGAAGCAGGAGGGAGGCCCGAATGCTTTTTCCGATAAAATTGGTCCCGGGGCAACTCCATTTCTTACACCCCATGGTTGGATAAATATTTTTCATGGAGTAAGAAGCACCATGGACGGGAATCCTTATGTGCTGGGAGTGGCTCTCCATAATAAAGACAATCCGGAAAAGGTGCAGGTGTCAAGTATACCTTTAATTTATCCATCGGCTGCCGATTGTAAGGTTAATGAAACAGATTATGTACATGTTCCTAATGTGGTATTCTCGTGCGGTGTAGTTTGCAAACCTGATGGAACAGTATTAATTTATTATGGAGGTAACGATACGGTAATGAATGTTGCAGTTACACATCAGGATGTGCTTGCTGCACTTTGTACTCAATACCCACAAAACCCTTTAACAGGTCAACCTTTGTATAGTATTTGATTAATTGTATTGAAAAATGAAATTTGATTTCGATAAAATAGTTTTAAAACCCGGAGATGTTGACTTGTCAAAATCTCTAATACGCAAACAAACCGGTGTTGAAACCTATGTTTTAGGGGCGTTTAATCCAGGTTTTTCTCGCCTTAAAAATGGAAACCTTATTATGATGGTAAGGGTTGCCGAGGCTTTGAAAAAACCAATTGTTAATGGTAAGATACATGCTATCAGGTTTGATGAAAATTTGGGCATTTGCTTAGATGCTTATGATTTAAATAAAGTTGATGCTACAGACCCACGCAAGTTTGTACTTAAAGAGTACCAATCAACACCTGTTTCTGCGCTAACGTCAATGTCGTGGATATTGCCCGTTGAGCTAACACCCGAAGGGGAAGATATTGTTAATATCCATTACAATAAATCTATCTATCCAACAAAAAGTTATCAGGAGTATGGGGTTGAGGATGCAAGGGTTTCAATAATAGAAAACAAATACTACATGACAACCTGTTCGGTAAGCTCAGAGCGGCACAGTACAACACTTTATTCATCAAATAACGGACTTGATTATAAATTGGATGGGATTATTCTTGACCACCAAAATAAAGATATGTTGTTGTTTGAAGGCAAGGTTGATAATAAGTATTTTGCATTAACACGTCCGTTGGGCAGTATATATTTTGCAACAGCTCCAAAAAGTAAATACAATCCGGGGCCGGCTATAAATTTAGCCCAATCGCCCGATTTACTGCACTGGAAACCTTGCGATAAGCCTTGTATAAGGTCGAGAAAATTAAGCACAGCATCAATGAAAATAGGAGGAGGAGCACAACCCATACTTACTAAGCACGGGTGGTTGGTATTGTATCATGGTGTTGAAACAAAAGGGCATGTGGGAATATATCGTACATTTTTGGCTTTGCTTGATAAAGATAACCCAACATATGTTTTGTTTAATAATGAAAGTAAGCCGGTATTAGAGGCAAAACCTGAATTGACAAGAGATATAAAAGAGCAAATTTATTTGGAAAATGTTGTGTTTACAACAGGAATTGTTGATGGTGGCGATAAGTATATTGTAGCATCGGGCGAGCTTGATTTGTGCTGCCGCATTACACATATCCCAAAAGGATATATTGAAAATATGATTAAAGGTTAGATTTTTTTTAATAAATAGTTGAAAAGAAATATCATGGCAAGTGTAAAACTGAATAAAGTAACCAAGCGCTTTGGAAAAAACGAGGTGGTAAAGAGCATCGATTTGGATATAAACGATAAAGAATTTGTTGTTTTGGTAGGTCCGTCGGGTTGTGGAAAGAGTACTACCCTTAGAATGATTGCAGGGTTGGAGGAGATAAGCAGCGGTGATTTATTTATTGGCGATACAAGGGTAAATGAATATGCTCCCAAAGATCGTGATATTGCCATGGTATTTCAAAATTATGCTTTGTACCCACATATGACAGTATTTGATAATATGGCGTTTGGGTTAAAACTACGTAAAATGCCAAAGTCCGAAATTAAAGAGAAAGTAAATAATGCAGCAAAAATATTGGATATTGAAGATCTTATGCTTCGTAAACCAAATGCAATGTCGGGGGGGCAAAGCCAAAGAGTAGCTATTGGTAGAGCAATTGTGCGTAATCCAAAAGTTTTTTTGTTTGATGAGCCGTTGAGTAACCTCGATGCAAAATTAAGGGTTCAAATGCGTATTGAAATAGCACGGTTGCATAAAAAGTTAAATGCTACAATAGTATATGTTACACACGACCAAGTTGAGGCAATGACCCTTGGTAACCGCATTGTAGTAATGAAAGATGGTGTTATTCAGCAAAACGACACACCCGCCAATATTTATGCAAACCCAGTAAATAAATTTGTTGCGGGGTTTATTGGTTCGCCACCAATGAATTTTGCCAAAGGAGAGATAACAGCTAAAGGCAATTTATTTGAATTTAAAGATGAATTAAATATACTGTTATTTAAACTGGAGAAGAAGGATTTTCCTGAACTGGAGAAATATATTAACCAAAAAATTACTATTGGTTTTCGCTCTGAAAATGTTTATGAAGAAAATACAAATAATAAATTTCAACCCTTTATTGCTGAAAGTCTTTTAACAGAACAAATGGGACATGAAGTTTATCTTTTTTTAAAATATGGTAACGACCAAATAACCGCAAGGCTTTCTGCCGATACAAAAGTAAAAATAGATGAAGAAATAGAACTATTTGTTAATACAGCCAAGTTGCATTTTTTTGATATTGAAACAGGTAAAGTTATTGTTTAGCAATAATCTGTTAATAAACATATAACACAGTCAATATCAATGCATCACAGGTTTTTTTGATAGTATTATTTTTGATAGTAAGCTTATGAATTGAAAAATATTTAGTATTAGATGTTTCAATTTTAATAATATAATTGTAATTCATTTAAACTTATAACCTATGAAAAAAAGCCCAAAAATTCCAATTTTTGAAGTGCAAATTTTAAAACTAAAATCATGGGCTTTCTTTTATCGCATAAAAAAACAAAAAAATCTGAAAAACCATTAATCGCACAGATATTAGAATTAATACCAAATCACGTTCTTAAAGCTTTGGTACAGATACATCAGACTGATAAAGGTTGTTGTAATTTACAAAACGTATGACCAATTAGTTGCTATGACTTTAGGACAGCTAAATAAATGTCTGAGTTTGAGAGAAATCAATCTGTAATCTTTATTATTGGCACATTTCACTATACTGATTAGTTGGGCTTCATGCAAAGAAACATTTCTCATAAATAGAAAATATTAGTATTTTTGAAAGACGAAAGAATAAAAGGAACAAGAAAATGGAAATAAGAAAAATCAATATTAAAAACTATCGCAGTATTAGTGAAGCGGATTTTGAATTTGATTCATCCCTAAATATTTTTGTTGGGGTCAATGGTGCTGGAAAAACAACAATATTAGATTTGCTGTCTATTATGCTGTCTAGATTAATTGGTCGTATTGTATCTTCACATGGTACGGGACGTTTTTTTAGTGAATATCATATCAATAATGATAGCGATGAAACATCTAATAATATCGTACTGAATTATGGCAATCAGACTATTGATTGGCGTGTCTCAAAAACTCGAAAAGGCAAAAAAAAACAGACAATTACGAATTTGAACAAAATAAAAGACATTGTTAAAATAGTTCAAAATAATTTAGAAAAAGACAAAAAGTCATCATTGCCTATTGCTGTTTTTTACAGTACTAATCGAGCAGTACTTGATATTCCTCTTCGCATAAAAAACAAACATGATTTTCAACAAATAGCAGCGTATGAAAATGCCCTTTCAAATTCTAGAAATGATTTTAGATTATTTTTTGAATGGTTTAGAGGACGTGAAGACTATGAAAACGAAATGCTACGAGACAATAAAGATTACAAAGACACAAAACTTAACGCAGTCAAAACTGCCATTGAAACATTTACAGAATTCTCAAATTTACGCGTGTGAAGATCACCGTTGAGAATGGAAGTTATTAAGCAAAAAAGGACACTTGATGTTCGTCAACTTTCTGATGGTGAAAAAAATTTAATGGCACTTGTTGGTGACTTAGCAAGACGATTATCTATTGCAAACCCGTCATCTAAAACTCCACTTTTGGGTTCAGGTATTGTTTTAATCGATGAAATTGATCTTCACTTACATCCTGCTTGGCAAAAAATGGTTATTCCAAATTTGTTGAATACATTCCCTAATTGTCAGTTTTTTATTTCTACACATTCACCTATGGTTTTAAGCCATGTAAAGCCTAATAATATATTTTTATTAAAAAATGAAGAGAATGTTTTGACTTATGAAAAGCCAAAAGAATCTTTTGGGATGACTATTGACAGAATAGTTGAATTAATTATGGATCAGGATGCACGACCATCTGAAACAAAAGAAAAACTAAATAATCTGTTTGAACTCATTGAAAGAAACAAAATCGAAGATGCAAAAAACATTTTAAAGGAATTAAAAACTTATTTAAAAAGTGATTCTGATATATTAAGGGCGGAAATGTTAATAAGAAAAAAAGAGATAGCAAATGAGACATATTAACAAAAACTCTGAAATATCAGAATTTCGTGATTGGAAAAACCAGAATCCTAACGCAGTCTGGAGTGATTTTTCGGGAACGGAAGTATATCATACTCTAATAGATACTTTAATTGCTGAACAAAATCAAATGTGTTGTTATTGCGAGATAGCAATTACAAATAATGGTAATTATTGCCACATTGAACATTTTAAAGATGGACATAATTTTCCCATAGACACATTTAATTATGATAATTTATTGGCATCGTGTCAACATAATGATTCTTGTGGACATAAAAAAGGGACAAACTATTTTAATGCTTTTGTATCGCCTTTACAGCAAAACTGTCAAAATCGCTTTACCTATACTCGTAATGGTAGAATAATTCCAGTTAATGAAAACGATACAGATGCACAAACAACAATTGATATTTTAGGATTGAATACTAGCAAACGCCTTGTTGACAGAAGAAAAGGAATAATAAAAACATTAGAAAATGCAGATGATGAATATATCTCCATGTCATTAGACAATTGTATTGAATGGTTTCATGGGTTTTATACTGTCATTAAATATATGGACAATTAAGCATGAACGCCCAACAATATATATATATAAAATAAGCGAGACAGTAGTAATATCAGGACTTGTAGCCTGTTTGAACTTTCTTGTAAGTTGAAAGTTTTATGCTTCGAAATCGTTTATTTTTCATATACTTACCATTTAAAGTATTTGAAGTCGGAAGTTTATATTATTATTGTTAATTGGGGTAAAGAAATACAGCAATTTAAATGGATTAAGAGATAGTTTGAAAAATGAGTGGTTATAAATATAAAAGCTGTCCAAAAACAAGAAAAATGGTTATTTTCAATTGTTGATATAGTTTGGAGTGCTTACCGAAAGTGTAAATCCAAATAATTATTGGAAAGTTTTGAAAAGCAGACTCAATAAAGAAGGAAGTGAGTTGGTTTTAAATTGTAACCAACTGAAAATAGAATCTTCTGATGGTAAATATTACAAAACAGATGTAGCTGATACTGAATAACTTCTTCAAACTACATTCAATCTCTTTTCTGGCTTGTCCAGGTTAGGTTTTAAACACGAATTACCCGCCAACCATCCTGTTGAGTATGCTATTTGAAGGTTATAGCCGCCTGTTTTAGCATCAACATCAATTATTTCGCCTGCAAAGTATAATCCTTTAATAATTTTCGACTCCATGGTTTTTGACGATATTTCGGTGGTAGGAATACCGCCTGCTGTAATAATTGCCTCTTTAAACGAGCGGTTATGGCTTACGGTAAATGGCAGGTTTTTCATTAGATGCCTAATCTGTTTCCGCTCTTTTGCCGATATTTGGTGACACTCTTTATCGGCATTTAATCCTAATTGCTTTATAAAAACCGGAACCATTGTTGAGGGCAGCCAAAAGCTAAATATATTGCCTATTTTTTTCTTGCCATGCTCATTTAAATCGCGTAACAGGCGTTTATCGAGCTTCTGCTCATCAAGGGCAGGTTTTAAATCAACAGTTATTTCAACTTTATTGTTTTTTTGCAATTCGTCAACAACAATTCTGCTTAAAGTTAAAATAATAGGGCCCGATAGTCCAAAATGCGTAAATATCATCTCGCCAAAGTCATCGCCTATTTTTTTGCCGTTTACCCAAACCACAGCCTTTACATTTTTTAGGTTTAAGCCTTGCAGGCTTTGGGCTAAGTTGCCTTTTGTCTCTAACGGAACAAGTGCCGGTCTTACATTTACTACCGAATGTCCAACACGTTTGGCAAGCTCGTAACCATCGCCGGTTGAGCCCGTTGCAGGGTACGATTTGCCCCCGGTTGCTATAATTACATGGTTAGCATATAGCTTTTCACCATCTGTAACAACACCTTTTATAGTATTATTTTCAGTAATTAAGCTATCAACTTTGTAACCGCATTTTATTTCAACTTTTAACTCTTTAGCCCATTTTAATAGTGCTTGCAAAACATCGGCGGCTTTGTTGCTTGCCGGAAAATATCGTCCGCCTCGTTCCAAGGTAGTTGCTACTCCATATTTTTCAAGTAGCTCAATAATATCTTTTGAATAGAATTTTGAGAAAGCCCCCTTTAAAAAGCGACCATTTGGATAAACATATTTTATAAATTCACTAATAGGAGCATTGTTTGTGATATTGCATCTGCCTTTTCCGGTAATCAAAAGTTTGCGTCCTTCTTGGCGCATTTTTTCAAGCAGTAAAACTTTGTTTCCTAACTCAGCAGCTCTGCCGGCAGCTATTAGTCCTGCTGCACCCGCTCCTATCACTATAACATCGTATTTGTTCATATGGTGCAAATATACCTTTTATTGGTAATTATTTTTGTACACAACCGCTTAGTTTAGGCAATAAACATGACAAAAATCACATACAATTCCACAAAAATGTAACAAAAGTCACAAAATATTCCTATTATGTTCTCGTATCTTTGTGTAAGAAAATCTAAAGCAAAGGACTTGTCTTATGTTGAGGATATTAAATATTTTTGAAAATCGGATCTGAAGGAGATACTAACGGAAAAGAGACTTAAGAAATGATTATTTATAGTTTTATATTAATTATTAACATTTCAATTCCTCCCTTTTTTATTTCCTTCCTATTCAATAAATATTAAATTGAAATGATTTACAAACCCCAAAAGTACGCAGTACCCGATGAGCGGATGAAACCGTTTATTGATGAAAATGAGATTCATGGTTTTATAAATAACATTAAGCCCACAAAAGAGAGGGTGCGTGAGGTAATAGCTAAATCGTTGGCAAAAAATAGGCTTTCGCTTGAAGAGACAGCCGTATTAATAAATGCAACCGACCCCGTTTTGGTTGAGGAAATTAAACAGGGAGCTAAAACTCTTAAAGAGAAAGTGTATGGCAAGCGCATAGTACTGTTTGCCCCGTTGTATGTGGGAAACTATTGTATAAATAATTGCCAATATTGCGGTTTTCGTATTACAAACCGTAAACAGGTACGCACCACATTAACAGAGGAGCAACTTATAAAAGAGGTTGAGGCTCTTGAAGACAGCGGACAAAAGAGGTTGATTTTGGTATATGGCGAACATCCAAAATACAATGCTGAGTTTATAGCCAACTCTGTTCGCACCGTTTATAAAGTAAAAAGGGGTAATGGCGAAATAAGGCGTGTAAATATAAATGCCGCTCCAATGGAAATTGATGATTTTAAAACCGTACATGCCTCAGGTATCGGTACTTACCAAATTTTTCAGGAAACTTATCATAAACCAACATATGCTAGTGTGCATTTGGCCGGTAAAAAGGCCGATTATAATTATCGCTTAACAGGTTTAGACCGTGCTCAAGAGGCAGGTATTGACGATGTTGGTATTGGTGCCCTGTTTGGATTGTATGATTGGCGTTTTGAGTTATTGGCACTACTTCGGCATGTAAATCATTTTGAGACCTGCTACAATGTTGGTCCGCATACTATTTCGTTTCCGCGTATTAAAGATGCCAGCGATTACGATATTGTTGACAAGTGGCGTGTTTCTGATGATGATTTTACCCGTTTGGTTGCTATTTTGCGTTTGGCAGTACCTTACACTGGTTTGA
Source organism: uncultured Bacteroidales bacterium (assembly GCA_965370965.1). GTDB lineage: Bacteria > Bacteroidota > Bacteroidia > Bacteroidales > SZUA-534 > GH45. The sequence continues at coordinate 15,920 of CBDUWQ010000017.1, read as the reverse complement.
TTTTAACCGCCCGCGAACCCATTGAGATACGTCAGGAGATTATGAGCTTTGGGGTGTCGCAGATTGATGGGGGTACCAAAATTGAGATGGGAACATACTCAAAGGAAGATCAGAAGCAGGATTTAGATAAAGAGCAATTTAAAATAAACGATAACCGCTCGTTGGGCGAGGTTATTGATGAATTGTTGGATAAAGACTATATCCCGTCGTTTTGTACCGCTTGTTACCGCACAGGACGTACAGGTGAGCATTTTATGGAATTTTCTGTTCCCGGTTTTATAAAAAAATACTGTACACCAAATGCCATGTTAACTTTGGCCGAGTATATTGATGATTATGCCACACCCAAGGTAAAAGCAAAAGGGCAAAAGGTTATTGCAAAAAACCTTGCTGAAATGGAAGAGGGAAAAGTAAAAAAGGAATTGGTTGAAAGATTGGAAAAAGTTAAAGCAGGGGAGAGAGACCTCTATTTTTAGAATATCGAATGATGAAGTTTGTACCACTTCATAATTTAATATTCGAACTTCAATCTAAATTCTTAAATCGAACATCAGTTTATCTCGCTTTAGCGGATTAATTGTAAATAATTTGATTTGAGATTTTTGATTAACGATTTTAGAGGTTAGATTTAAAACAGTGAATATTTTTTAAAATGGCAAAAAAATAATGAGCAAATTTCAAGATATATTAACTCAAAATAAATTTTCGAAGCAAGATATTGTTACCATGCTCTATGCCGATGGCGACGATCAAAAGCTTTTGTTTGCCAAGGCAAAAGAGGTTAAAGAGCATGAGGTAGGTAAAAAAGTTTATTACCGGGGATTGGTCGAATTCTCGAATATCTGTTCAAAAGATTGCTACTATTGTGGCATCCGTAAAGGAAATGAAAATGTTGAGCGTTTTAATTTAACCGATAAGCAGATACTTGATGCAGCACTATTTGCCCATGATAGCAATTATGGGTCGTTTGTATTGCAGGGTGGCGAAATTAGTTCGCTGGCTTTTACAAAAAGAATTGAGAATATTTTAAAAGAGATAAAGAAGCTTACTGATGGAAAGTTAGGGATTACAATATCGCTGGGCGAGCAGACTGATGAAACTTACAAGCGGTGGTTTGATGCAGGTGCACACCGCTATTTATTGCGAATTGAAGCAAGTAATAAGGAATTGTATGCAAAACTGCATCCCCAAAATGATTTACACTCATATAAAAAGCGTTTGGAGTGTTTAAAAAGCCTTAAAAAAATTGGTTACCAAACAGGTACAGGCGTTATGATAGCCTTGCCTTTTCAAACTGTTGAGCATTTGGCTGATGATATAATTTTTATGCGTAATTTTGATATCGATATGGTAGGAATGGGACCTTATATTGAACACCCTGATACGCCTTTATACAAATATCAGCAGCAGTTAATGCCTTTGGTTAACAGGTTTAATTTGGCATTGCGTATGATTGCAACTCTGCGAATTGTAATGTGCGATATTAATATTGCTGCTGCTACTGCACTTCAGGCAATTGACCCTATTGGCCGCGAAAAAGCCGTAAGGGTAGGAGCAAATATTATTATGCCAAATATTACCCCCGGCAAATACCGGAACAGCTATAAACTATATAATAATAAACCCTGCGTTGATGAAGAGCCACAAGACTGTGTGCAATGCCTTGATGTGCGTATTCGTTTAGCCGATGCCTTTATTGGTTATGGCGAATGGGGCGATTCAAAACATTTTGCACGCAGGATGGAAAGAGTTTAGTTGCTTAGCATTTATAAAATATTAAGCAACTAACTTAAGTGTATTTGATACGGGTTTTAAGCATTTTTTCTTAACCAATCAATAGCCCCCTCGGCACTTGTGCCCATTAAAAGTTTTATGCCGGCAGGTCCCAATTTCGATGTGTATTGGTTTACCGTAAGGCGAGTTACAGCACTCTCGGCATTTATTGCCAAAAAGTACTTTATTCCGTTGGCTGCAAATGCAGGAAACACATCTGTTTCAATAAATTTCTGTATCTCAGGCGAAAACACCCCTTTTGCAGTATGTGAATCAACAATCCATGCAACAGCTCCGTTTGCCTTTGCATGGTCAAGTCCTTTTACCAAAACAGCCTCTTTAAACTCTTCTAAAGTTGTAAAATAACTGCTCCACGTGTCAATAATTGCTTTTACTTCAGCATTCCACTCTACTGTAAGCTTTCCCGGAATTTCATAAATTTTCATATGCTTAAAATTTAAGTTAGACTTTATTTATTAGATAATTGAGAAACTAATTATTGTAAGCTAAATGCAATTTGATTGTATTTATATAACAGTAAACATATAACTATTGTTCATTTAATCAAATAAGTGCAAGCAAAACTTAAAATAACGATGAGTAATATCAATATTTTTTATAAACATTGCCAATGGTATTATAAAACATAATTTTACCCTTTTGCCATATTGTAATTCTTTTTATATTTGTCGGCGAGATGTAATAAAATGCAAAACGCATTTCATTACATAACCAATTAAAATTTATTAAAATATGAAAAACACAGCAATTAAAATTTTATCGGCTCTTTTTTTAGCAGTTATGCTAACCACAGCTTGTAATAAAGATGATAATAACGATACCCCTGAAGTTGTTCCAACAGCAGTACAAGCCGACAATAATTGGCATGAGAATGAAATTGCAGCTGGTAAGGTAAAATGGTATAATGTAATTGGCGATGAGACTTTTACAACCCTTTATATTGAGTGGGCAGAATTAGATAACCATGGTGAAAGCAAAAGCTATACAGCAGATATAAAGGTATCGGCGTATAAGCTTGATGGGGTAACTCCGTACTTTGAAAATAAAAACAATGGTTACAAGGATAGCAAAAAAACAATTGAACTGGGAATTGAAAAACAGGTACTTGTAAAGGTTGAGCTAAACGATGAAACAAAGCCAGGTACATTTGCTTTGCGTTCAACAGGTACGGGAGCAGTTGATTTGGAATATACCGAGTTAATTTTAGGTGCAGATTGGACTGAGGCTACCATTGAAGAAGGTAAAACCTTAGGCTTTTTTGTAGGATACTCTGCTGAAAGTATTATTGAGGTTATTTGGACCGAGGTTGACAGCCCCGAAGATGGATATACTGCAAATATTATGGGCTCGGTATTTAAAAAAGACGGTGAAACACCATATAAACAATTTGGCAAAGACGATGATTTTTTAAATAAAGACAAGAGTCATTCTGATAACCCGAAAGCCGTTGATGTTGACCCTGATGAAAACAAAATAAAAATACATATTACCGAAAATGGTAGTGCTGGTACATTTGCTATTAAAGTAAAACTTAAAAATTCTAATTAGAGTTTGTCTATAAAGTGAGTATTTATTATTAATCGGAACAAAAATCGCTCTGAAAGAGCCTGCCCCGAACTTGATTCGGGGGCATAAGAACATAGCCATGGGCAACGCCCAGTAGATAAGATACCGCATTTAAATAGAGCTTGTACGAAAATTCTACAAAATTAGCAACGATATTTTCATTTCGTAAAAATTGACAGTTTTCGTGCAGGCACTGAATAAAAATTAGTGTTAATTCGTGAAATTTGTGGACAAAATCAAAATAAGACTACTTATAACAATACTAATAACAATAGTATCAAATACCCTTTTATCTCAAATAAACGTTGAGATAAAAGAGGTATTGGTTGAGGATAAAGCAAATAACCTAGCCTTTGAACAACAAAAAGAATCGGGTACTGCTAAAATAGTAGTCAGTAGTAAAGATTTGAATAATTTTGGGCATCATGCAGCCGGTGATGTTTTAAAACGCTTGCCGCGTATTGTTATGCAAGGTCCGCCCTCGTTTAATCGAAATATAATGATGGCTGGGCTTGATAAACAGTTTCAGAGTGTGCTGATAAACGGAGAAAGACCTGCCGGAGGAGAGGATTACCGCGATTTTAAGCTCGACCGCATCCCAATGGATATGATTGAGAGTATTGAAATAATTTATAACCCACCTGCAAATATGGGTGCCGATGCTACAATTGGTGTTATAAATATTATTTTAAAAGGCACGCCCGATAAACAAGTTATCAATACCGATGTGTCTTTTGATTATACCAGTACCCATGCCGGAATAAATCCAGAGGCTGGTATAACTTTGGGTAACAAATGGGGAAAATGGTCGGCTCTTGGTTCGTATAGCATTAATAATTTTAAACGCACAAACATTAATACTTTAACCGATGGGGAGATTAGCGGAACAGAAAACGATGATTTGAATGTTTGGATTAATGCTTTTAATGGTATTGTTGGCTATAGCCCTGATAGTAACCGCAATTTTACCTTGCACTCATTTATATCGGTTTACAATGAAAAAGCTAATTTTATTGCTGACATTAAACGCCGCACAAAAGGTGGATTAAATTATTCAACCGATACTTCAGTTAATAATAAATTAAGGTTTTTGCAATCGCATACTCTTAACTATAAGGTTGTTAGCAATAATAACACATGGAACACAAGTTTTAATTTTGCCCAAAATATTGACTCAAAAGAGCGTAACCGCAATAGAGGTAGTAGTTCGGGAACGCAAGTTACAATTGAGGATGAAGACCAGAATACAACTGAGATGGTTGGTAAAAGTGATTTTATTCATAATAATAAAACAAATGATGTAGCACATATATTTAAGGCGGGCATACGGGCATCAAGTTTGTCAAGAGGTTTTAACAGATTGGTTTACACCAAAATGCAAGGTGATATGTTTTGGGGTAATATTGAAGATGGCTCGTATGATTTGCATGAATATAGAGGAGGGGCTTATTTGGCAGACGATTTAACCATAGGTAAAATTTGGATATCGCCTGCCATAAGGTTCGATTATGATTATGCAAACTATAATACTATTGATACAGCCGGAAATTCAGCATACAAAAGCTTAAATCCATCGTTACATTTTAAAGCAACTGTAACCAATAATTTTTTTATAAAAGCCGATATTGCCCGCCAAATTTCGCGCCCACCATTTAATTCAAAAGTGCCGGTTGATAAGGTTAAACACAAAAAGGAGCTTATTGAAAGGGGCAACCCCGAACTGGAGCCGTCAATGGCATGGAATTTTGGTTTGGGCATCGAAAAATATTTTAATAAAAGCAGCTATGTAACTTGCAGGGGCTTTTATTCTGTTTTGCATAATGTAATTGAAAAAAGAGAAATAGGTATTGATGATTACTATAATTATAGAATTTTTCAGTCGGTAAATGTTGATAGTGGCTTGATTTGGGGTGTTGATGTTGATACAAGAATTAATTTATCGCCAATTGGGGCAAGGGGCTTGACTTTAAGCGGAAACTTATCGTGGTTGGGTTCACAAGTGAGAGACCCCGGCAACTATGAGTTGAGAAGGCTGAATAATCAGCCCGAATGGATTATAAATGGGGCAATTGATTATTTAAACACACAATATAAATTTCAGATATCGGTAGGAGCAAACTATATTGGTAAACGTATTTCGGCAGCAACTATATCTGATGGTACTAACATTGATGCACTTATACAAACAGCTTTTTTGCAATTTGATACTCGGATAAAATATTTTTTTGCAAATTGGGGCAGTGTTTATTTAAACTGCATAAATTTTTTTAATGAGACTATTGATTATAAGCAAGCTGCCGTTACCGAATCGGAGGTAATAGGGCGGAATATTGTTTTGGGGGTTAGTATGCATTTTTAGGGTATTTGGTAGTAGGCATAAATTTAGGTTTAAATCAAAAATCGTTAATCAAAAATTAACGATATACGATTGAAGATTTTTAGATTAGCTATAATTATTCTCAGAGTTCAATATGTTAGATGCTTATTAATAAAGGATTTATATAATAACTAATTTGCCTATTTAGTGTCAGTAAGCACTCTTTAGGTAAATTTAAATTTGTGTTAATTAGAGTCTGTCCATAAAGTAGAGAATTTGAAATAGAAAGTTCAAATTCAAGCCCGCCTGAACGAATTAGTCGGGCAGGGCGTGCGATAAATTTAAACCGCAGAATACTAGTGTATTTGAGGATTTAGATTTTGAGCAACAACCTGTCTGCCGACTAGGCAGGCGCAGAAGTTGGATTTTCTAGACAAACTCTAATTAGTGTAATTAGTGGACAAAGATATTCCGTTTACGGATTTAAGAAGATTAGCAGCATTTTTAAACAAATAACAATATGATATTTTACGTAGCATTTGACGATACTGATACTATTGATTGCGGTCGTGGCACCGGAAAACTGGCAAGGTGGTTTGCCGATGAATTGCCCAAAGGTTGTAAACAGATAATGGTTGTACGCCAGCAACTTTTGCATTCGCCCGATATACCTATGACATCGCATAACAGCTCGTTGTGCTGTATTATTGAAGCACCCGACCATACGGTGCGCAACAGTTTGATTGAAAGAGGAATTGCCCACATAAAAAAACATTTTTTTGAGGGCAGCGACCCCGGGTTTTGTGTGGCAGCCGAAACCGATAATATTGCCCCTTTAACAGAATTTGGGCTAAAATGCACCAGTACAAAAGTTAAACTCTCCGAAGCTATAAAAGTAGCCGAGCATGTACACCTATCGGGTCATGGTGGAACCAACGATGGAATGATTGGTGCAGTTGCAGCAGTAGGATTAACACACTTGGGCGAATCGGGGCGTATAGTTGAATATGCAGATATTAGAGAGCTGCCAAAGCAAACCACAGCAGCAGAACTGCGAAAGCGCAATATATTCCCCATGTCGGTTAACAGGCATGCCGAGCATATCCCCGATAACCATATAATTGATAATCAAGAGTCGTTACGCCCGCATTTGTGGGGCAAAAGACTTGTGGTACCTGTTATGGCTTTTAAAAATAATGTGTGGCAAACAATATCAATAAAAAAGGAGTATATATTTTAATGAATAGCACTACAAAAAGATTATACGCATATATTATTAAGCAAAAAGACAAAATTCTTTTGGGGGTATTGGCAACTTTGCTTATGGGATTGGTTGAACTTTTTACAGGCTCGTTGCTAAAATTTTTAATAAACCTTATTGATAAGTTTACAGGCACATTTGCCGAAGGTATTGATGTTGCCGTTAAACTTCCTGTTAAATACGGTATAAAACTGCCTCTTTTAAAGGAAAAGCTGACTATTATAAAAACCACGTTAAACGGAACCGACGAAATATTCCGCGGCATGGTAATACTGTGCATAGTATTTATAAGTTTATACTTTTTATCGGCTCTGTTTAATTATTTGCGTAGGGTTTTTATGAATGCTGCCACACAGCGCATACTCCAAAATTTTAAAGACGATATTTATAAGAAAATATTAAAACTGCCTTCCTCATTTTTCAGTAAAAACAGAACCGGTGATGTTGTTTCGCGCATTACTTTTGATGTTACAATGCTTAATGAAATAATTGATTTACTGATAGAGGTTGCAAGAGCATCGGTTTATGTTTTGGTATTTATTCCGGTAATGTTTTTTATGAGCTGGCAGCTATCTCTGTTTACAATAACATTTTTCCCCATATCGGTTATTTTAATCAATTACATTACAAAAAAAATAAAGAGGGTAGGTAAAAATATAACCGATAATGTTGGAGATTATACGGCTTTTCTTGAAGAAAAAATAAACCGTTTTAAGTTGATTAAAAGTTATGGAAAAGAGCAGGAGGAGGGAGCGGTTTTCACAAAACTGGTTAATGACAATTATAAATATAATTTAAGGTTAATAAAGCTAAAATATTCAATGAACCCTACCAACGAGTTTTTGGGTATGGTGTTGCTGGCTGTTGTATATATTTTTTATAGTTATAAAATAACCCATGGTAATACTTCGCTTGGTGATATTGTTTTTTACCTGTATCTTGTTAAAACACTATATAAACCTGTGAAAAAAGTAGCACAGGCATGGGGGCAATTGCATATTGCATTGGTTAGCACAAAAAAAATATTTAACTTATTAGACGAACCCGAAGAGGCAACAACTGAGTTGCCAAACAGCGTTAAACTTGAAAATATTGAAACAATAGAATATAATAGTGTTTGTTTTTCATATACCGAAAATGCAGCCAAAGTTTTAAAGGGGGTTTCGTTTATGGCAAAAAATGGTGATATTATAGGTATTTCGGGTAAAACAGGTGCAGGAAAATCAACATTATTGAACTTAATGCCTCGCTTTTTTTGTCCTGTAAAAGGCAAAATTTTAATTAATAATACAAGTTACACCGATTATTCCTTAAAAATTATCCGCAAAGTTATTAAGTATGTCAGCTCGGAGGCATGTTATTTTGATGGCTCAATAATTAGTAACTTGGTTTATGGGGGCGTTAATTTGTTGGATGAGCAAAAAAATGACTTTGCCTCTTTTCTTGGGTTAAATTCAAAAAATGATCTGCACACCGAAATTGGTAAAAATGGTATTGATCTGTCGGTGGGGCAAAAGCAAAAGCTGGCTTTTTTAAGGGCAGTTATTACCAAGCCACAGGTGCTTATTCTCGATGAGGTATTTACATCGCTCGACAGCGAAGATATTCAATATATTTTTGGGGCTTGTAAAAATATTCCAATTGTTTTTGTGGTAAGCCGAAAACCCGAAGTAATGGCATATATTACAAAACGTTACGTTGTTGAAAATGGGGTAATTATTTTTAAGTAAGATAGCGTATAAAATTACACCTTTGTGATATACTGAAAATAGAATTATGGAACTTACTGTAAAAATAAGGGAGCAAAAAAAGATAGCTGCATTTTTAAATTTAATTAAAAATATAGACTATGTTGATATAATAGAAGTGAAAGATAATCTTTAACTGATCACTTTTTACCGCAGAATAACACCCCATTCGTTTACATAAAATCTATTTTTATTGAATGGTAAAATAACAGGTTTTTGCAGTTCAATATTTTCATCAGTTTCATTAACTACATAAAACAGGCGGTTCACATTATTTGGGTTAAAAGAAAAACCAATCTGTACCACTTGGTCAATTATTTTTTTTGTTTGTGGGTAAACAGCATATAAATCAGAATTGGTTAATAGTGGAATCCAATATTCAATAAAGTCGGCTATTTCATTAGAGTTAAAGCCATATGATTCCATATTGTCAATAAAAAATGTGGTTAAGTTACTTTTGCTAACAATCCAGCCTTTATTTTTTTGCCAAATATCAGGTTGCATACTTTCGTAGAAAAGGTAATTATAAATACCGTTAATTTTACCCGATGGTTCAACGTTTATACACCATCCGTTTGTGTATTCGGGTATTGATTTTATTACTTTGCCACCTTGCGGAAAGCTTAAGTTTACACACAAATAAATAGTATGTTCAGGATAAATATATATATTGGGTTTGTACACCATGGCCCAATCCGGAATAGTGTCAATCAATACATCATAATTTGAGCTATTATAGGCTGTTAAGCTTATAATAAAAGGTGGTGATTGTTCATAAATATGAATCGGGTTTTCTTGGGTAGAGGTAGTCCCATCGCCAAAATCCCAAAGGTATGAGGTTGCATTTTTTGAGCAATTCTCAAATATTATCGAATCAGCAATCGGTATTATACCATTTATCATGGAATTACTTATAGTATAGGTAAAACATGCAATTAGTTTTACATCTGTATCTGTACTATTATCTTTTTCGCAGCCAATAAATAGGGCTGCAAACAAAAGTATGCTGATAATTTTTCTCATATCTTTAGAATTTATTACCTGCTGGTATTTATTCAAATTTTTTATTTTCCCCCATATTGAACTTAAAACCCAAATTAAAATTAATACACCCAATTACAATAGGGTCACTTGATCCCATTAGTCCAGATTTTGAAAAGAATATTACTTCTGGTTCTGTTGAAAAAAACACAGAAATATTATCAGATAATATATTTCTTTCGTATTCAAGTAGTAATCCAATTCCAATTTTTTTTGATTCCCAATAATTACTATTGTATTGATAATTATCAGTATCATTTACAGGTCGTTCATCAACATATTCTTTAATGTTAAAGCCATTAAGTCCTAATTTGGGGCCTATGTAAAATTTGGATTGCTGCTTGTTTAAAATATTGAAACTATAATTAATTGAAAGTGTAATTTTTTGATTATTTGGATCAACATCTCTATAATAATCAATTCCGTCTGCATCTGACATAAAAATGTAGTTATAATCAGTATTATTAAAACTATGTGAAAATGTAAATCCAAGTCTGTTGTTTGTTTTTGTGAATTGGTTATAACCTATTTCATATCCAAAATTATTTTGAAATTTATTATAACTGCTATGTGAAAATAGCGAAGAAATAAAAATTTCTTGGGCTGTTGCTTGATTTAGCAGGATAAAAGATGCAATTACAAAAAATAATATTTTCATAATTTCCATTGTATTTTAGGATTATTAAAAAGTTTTATGTTGATATAATGCATGCATCATATGTTGTGTCATAATAATTATGATGGGTATTAAGATTTAATGGTTGCGTAAAGCAATTATGGTTTTGCATTATTCAAACCGTCTGCCTATGCTTATTTTAAAGTAGTTTGCAAAAATCGAAAATTTTGAATCGGGAAGTTTAATTTTATTATATTCAATATTATAGATAAAATTTCCAAACCACTTGTCACCATTATATCCTAAAGCCATTTTACTTTGAACAAAGAATGGCAGTCCTAAACGAAAGTTGTAGTTGTTTGGTTGCCCATAAAAGTTCATTTGAAAATCGAATCCGGTTAAAACAACTGCCGTTAAGCTTATATTATTATCAAAAACCATGGTATATCCGTAGCCCGGTGCAAGTTTTATGTTATTTATGTTAATATTATCAATGCTGTTGCTTTCACTATAATATTGTTGCTCGGCAGGTATAATAAATGAAGAATCGGCATTAATTCTTATAAACCGGTCACCTAAAGTAAGCATAAATGAGCCTGCCGAATTTTTTTGTCTCTCATTTTGTTCAAATGCTGCATTAATCGAAAATTTTCTTGAAAAAATATAATAGGTTTGAAAACCGGCTGTTGTTAATTTCATATCAGGTCTTAACAAGTAATTAGCACCTTGGTTTATGCCAAAATCATCGGGGTTTTTAAAGTACATGCCTTGGTATCGGTTATAATAAATTGAAAAGCCAAACATCCGTTTTTGTATATTAATTTCAAACTTGCTGGCTTTGGTGTTACCATATAAATCAGGCTGAGGTAGCTTAAAAGCAAACGAAAAGCTAATAAAGCGGTATCCTAATTTTATCCCTAAGCTGCCTTTAATATTGGGTTTGTAAACAATACTGTTTCTATCTGTATTCCTATTGCTTATTGATAGTGTTGAATACTCGTTAATATAGTATGGCGATACTAAAAACTTGCTTTTTATTTTCTCAACATTACCCGAATTGCCCTTGTCTCTTTTTTTATTTGCAGAAAAAGCTAAAATACTGCAAAGTAAGAGTGTTAAAATTAAAATAGGTTTCATATGTTTGTATTTAATACCAAAATTAGTTTTTTTAATAGAAATTCAGGCATATAAATAAATGGGATTTACAGACATTTTCACAATTTAGGTTTATAACATATAAAATGGGAAAAGAATCGAAACCGCATATTGGTATTTTTGGACGCAGAAATAACGGAAAAAGCTCGCTTATTAATTTTTTGGCAAATCAGGAAATTGCCATTGTTTCTGATATTGCAGGTACCACAACCGACCCTGTTAAAAAAAGCATGGAGATATCCGGTATTGGTCCTGTAGTAATTATTGATACCGCCGGCATTGACGATGAAGGCGATTTGGGTAAAAAGAGGATTCAAAAAAGTATGGGTGCAATAAGAACCATCGACTTTGCAATATTGGTTTTTACCGAAAATGAATTTGGCGAGCCTGAAAAAAGAATCATTGATGAACTCAAAAAATTTGATGTACCGTTTTTAACCATCCATAACAAAGCCGATATTTTACAGCTTGATTACAATTTGGCCGAGGAGCTTAAGTTAGAGTACAATATTGAGCCTGTTAATTTTAGTACTGTTGAAGGCTATTTGCGCGATGAGTTAGTGGCACTTATCCGTAAAGGGATACCTGAAACGGCATATATGTCAAAATCTCTTGTGGGCGATATTATTAGTCAGGGCGATTTGGTTTTGCTTATTACCCCAATTGATGCCGAAGCGCCCGAGGGCAGGCTTATCCTGCCGCAAGTACAAGCCATTCGCGATATTTTAGATAACGATGCTATTGCAGTAGTGTGCAAAGAGCGCGAGGTTGATGCATTATTAAAGCGGTTAACGCCTGAGCCCTCATTGGTTATTACCGATAGTCAGGTATTTTTAAAGGCAGGGGCATCGGTACCCGAACATATACCTTTAACCAGTTTTAGTACTGTATTGGCGCGTTATAAAGGCGATTTTCAAAACTATTTAAAAGGTACACCACAGCTTTCAAAATTAAATAATGGCGATAAGGTGTTGATACTTGAATCGTGTACACACCATGTGTCTTGCGACGATATTGGCCGTATTAAGATACCGCGATGGCTTAATAATTTTACAGGTAAAAGCTTAGAGTTTGAGGTAGTTTCGGGGCTTAATAATATACCCGGCAAAATTACCGATTATGCAATGGTAATTCAATGTGGTGGCTGCATGATTACCCGCAAGCAGATAATAAGCCGGTTAAAACCTGCTATTGATGCCGGAATACCTGTAACCAATTATGGAATGGCAATTGCCTATATACACGGTATTTACGAGCGGGCAGTAGCACCTTTTGTTAAGGTTGATAGAGATTCGTTGGATTATTTGTAAAATTTTATAAAGTTATGGACATTAATACTACTTATTGGTTTTTTAATAAAGTTAAGAATGATAGTTTATGTTTATTGTATAATGGTACTATAAGTGATAAACTAACCATGAAATTTATAAAGCTTAGTGAATATAATATTACTAAGAATGTTGAGCTTTCAAAAATGAGAAAAAGAACCTCATTTCTTATGGCAGAGTGTTATCAGAATATTGTAAGGCATACTGACACAAAAGACATTGGCAAAGACAGTATTGAAAATATAGGTTTCTTTTCAACAAAAAATATTGGAAACACCTATTTTATTGCTTCAGGCAATATAATAGATAAAAAAAATATTAGTAAACTAAAAGAACAAATAAATCAGGTAAATAGCCTTGATAAAGAGCAGTTAAAAAAACTTTTTATGAAAGTTTTAGATACGCAGGAGTTGTCAAGCAAAGGAGGAGCAGGTTTGGGTTTAATTGAAATGGCTAGAAAATCAGGTCATAAAATTGAATTTCTATTTAAAGAGTTCAATAATAATTTTTCATTCTTTTATAATCAAATCACTTTATCTAAAGAAAAAGATGAATTAGGATTTATTGATAAAAATCAATTTTCCATTGATGAATCAATTTCACTTCATGAAAAAATGAATGATGAAAAAATCTTACTTGTGCAAAAGGGTGATTTTTCACAGGAATCTATTTTACCTGTTCTTAGTATAGTTGAACAAAACATGGTTAACAGTTCTTCTACTATTGATAATAATAGGGAAGTTTACCATGTTTTAGTGGAGCTTCTTCAAAATATTGCCAAACATAGTTTGAAAATAAACCAACGAAATGAGGGAATATTTTTGGTTGGCAAAGTTGATAAACACACCATTGTATCGGCCGGGAATTATGTTGAAATAAATAAAGTAGCTGATTTTGAAAGAAAATTGAAAAAAATACAAAGTTTAAATAAAGAAGAATTAAGAGAACTATATTTGAAAGAATTAAAATATGGAACAGCAATTAAAGGGGAAGGTGCCGGAATAGGATTAATTGATATAGCCCAACAGAGCTTAGAGCCAATTTTATATTTTTTTCATAAAGTTGATAGCGAAAAAGTTTTTTTTACAATTTATATTACAATCTAAAATTGTCTTTTTATGTTAAAATCATTGTTTTTACAGCAAACAGATGACCAGCCTAATGTTGTTTTAAGTAAAGAGGATAATATTTTTGAAATTGAAGGAAAGTCATTACCGGAAAATTCATCAGCTTTTTATTCGCCTATTTTAGAGTGGATTGCGGAATATGTTAAAAAGCCAAATAAATCAACTCTGTTTGTATGCAAAATTGAATATCTGAATTCATCATCGGCACGTAAGTTTTATGAAATATTTGCAGCATTAGATAAAATAAGGGAAACAGGACGTGAGGTTAAAGTTTTATGGAAATACGAAACCGATGACAGACTAATGCTAAATAAAGGAAATGAGTTTAAAAGTATTCTTGATATTCCATTTGAGATAGTGAAAGATTCAAAATAATACTACCTAAATATCTAAAATGGAATCGTTATGAAGTTTCGTAGTGTGTATTAATGCTGCAAAGCGCATCAAAAAGTTTTGCAAGCGTAGCCATTGTTACGATGAAAAACTTTGAAGTGAGCATTTGTAGCAGTATTGTGCAATACGGAACTGTAATAGATTTTCATTTTAGATTTTTAGGTACTATTTTAAAATCAAAATTACTGGTATAAGTTGGTTAAAGATGGAGGCGGTATTTTTTTCTTTTAGGCTATAAGCTAACACCCATTACCATAACATCATCAATCTGTTTGTTTAATCCTTTCCAAGCAGCAAATGTTTGTAGTAGTTTTTCTTTTTGTTCGTTCATAGGCATGTTGTAAATCTTTGTAAGCATTTTTTCAAATGGAATTTGGTTGAATTTTTTGTTTTTTGGACCACCAAATTGATCCATATAGCCATCTGTCATTAAATAAAGCTTAGTTCCAAATTCAATTTTCATAGTTTGCGTGTTGAATTTTACTATAATATTCTTACTGTATGGTGTTTCTCCAATTGAAAAAGGGTCTCCTTCTATCATTTTGAGCTCATTACCATTATGCAGGTAAATAAAATTTGTGGCTCCCGAAAATTGCAGCTCTCTGCTTTTTGTATCATAAACACAAATAACCATATCCATACCATCGTTTGCCGTACCTTGCTTAAGAGCTTCTATTACGCCTAAATGCATATTGTTTAATATTTCCGATGGCTCATAAATACCCTTTTCTTTAATAATTTCATTTAACAATGAGTTCCCAATTAAAGACAGGAATGCCCCCGGCACACCATGTCCGGTACAATCAACAACAGCAAATATTTTTTTGTTATTATGTTCTGTACACCAAAAAAAATCTCCACTTACCACATCTTTTGGTTGATTAATTAAAAACGAATTTTCAAAATATTTTTTAATACTATTGTCAGATAAAAAAACGGATTCTTGAATATGTTGCGCATAATTAATGCTATCTGTAATATTAATATTTTTATGTTCAATTATGCTTTTTTGCTCTTCAATTTTAGCATTATGTTTAATTAGTTTATTGTTATCTTTACGTTTTTGCAAAAAACCGCCAAGCACAACCAAAACAATTAATAGCATTAAAATAAAACCTGCAATTAAAAAATTACGTACAGTTTTTCTTTGTTTATCTTTTTCAGTTCTAATGGCATCTTTTTGTTGTTGCTTAAGTTTTGTGGCATGATTTTCTTTTTCATATTTGTATTGATATTCTATATTGGTTATTTTTATAATATTCTTTGCATTATGCAAACTGTCATTCATTGACTTAAAAACAGCATAATATTTATAAGCCTCTTTATCCTGAATAATTCATAAACTTTTTGAAAAAGCAATTAACATATTGATTATCACAACAAAAGAGTATTTTAGTAAAAAAATTAATTTTTGAAAAAATTTCCAAGTGCATTTATTTTAGTGCATCTGTTTCGCCCGCCTGAATGACTAAGTCGGGCAGGTTACGAAACCCTTGAAATATAAAGATATATCGGCGGTTTCCGATGCCTTACAGCTACATCAAGCTAAACGCATGAATTATTCAGGTTATATA
>CBDUWQ010000016.1:0-36798 GCA_965370965.1 uncultured Bacteroidales bacterium | reverse complement strand
GTGTCAACTGTTTCAAACGGTGCACTAGTGTTTAACAGCGATGGGTCATTTGAATACAGACCAAATGGCACCAACGGCTATACCGACAGTTTTGTTTATAAGGTTTATGATGGCATTGACGAAAGTAATGAGGCTACCGTAACCATAAATATACTAAACACCAATTCTGCACCCGAAGCAGTTCACGATACCGCTTATATATCAGAAGATGATATTGATGTTGCAGGCAACCTGCTTACAAATGATACCGATGTTGACAATGACCAGTTATCTGTTTTATCTGTTGATGGCATTACCGATACAACAACCAATATTATAGGAGTTTATGGCACGCTACATTGGGGTACTGATGGCGAGTTTTTGTATATGTTGGATACTGAAAGCAGCGTAGTAAATGACCTTGAAGATGATGAAGAATTAAATGAAACTTTTGCTTATGCTATTTCCGATGGTCATGGTGAACAGAGTAATGCCATACTTTTTGTTATTATAACTGGTGAAAATGATATTGATGCAATTATTGTCTCAGACGGTTTTTCTCCTAATGGTGATGGTGTTAACGATGAATTTGTTATTACAAATATTGAAGATTACCCCGATAACGAACTATATGTTTACAACCGTTGGGGAACCAAAGTGTATAGCAGTAAAAATTACGACAACACTTGGGGTGGACGTTCTGAAAGCTCGGACAAACTGCTGCCTGTAGGAACATATTTTTATGTTTTAACAATAAGCGGTCAACAAGATCCTATTAAAGGATATGTTTTTATTAAGTATTAGGCTTAGTCAAAATTAGATTAGAAAATTAAAAAGAATATTATGATACAAATAGCAAAAATCAACAGAACAATTATTGTATTAATAATAGTACTGTGTGCATCAGCAGCTAAAGCTCAGCAAGACCCTATGTACACTCAATATATGTATAATCTGTCAGCGGTAAACTCTGCAGCTATTGGTAGATCTGATAATATATCATTTATGATGGTTGACAGGTTTCAATGGGTAGGTTTTGGCGAAGGAGCTCCAAAAACCCTATCATTAACTGCCGATATTCCTGTAAAATTCTTTAACTCAGGTTTTGGCTTTACTTATGTGAATGACCGTATTGGCCCTGAGCAATCAAATAATTTATATATTGACTATGCTTACCATATTAAATTAACAGAAGGGTTAAAACTGGGTATGGGTCTTAAAGCCGGTTTTAAAGTATATTCTGCTGCATTTTCTCAATTAGGTCAAGATGGTGTTTATGATGAGCAATTCTCAAAAGATATTTACGGCGATATAATGCCAAATATGGGTTTGGGGCTGTTTCTATATTCAGACTCTTACTATTTTGGTATGTCATCGCCACGTTTGGTAAACCATAAGCTTGAAGGTACACAAAAAATATCAGGAGGCGAAGAGAGGCACTATTTTATTATTGGTGGTTATGTGCTTAAAATTAACCCCGATATTGTATTCAAACCATCAATTTATGCAAAATTAGTTAATGGCTCACCTATGTCAATGGATATTACCGCAAATTTTTTATTCAGAGGTAGAATATGGGCAGGCGTGGCTTATCGCTCAGGCGATGCAATTAGCATATTAACACAAGTTAGAATAAGCCAGAGTTTGAGTTTTGGCTATTCATATGATATAACTATAAATAAATTACATACAGTTTCAAGCGGTTCGCATGAATTAATGTTAAAATATGAGCTAAGGTCGTTTAAAGATAAGGTACTTTCACCACGTTATTTTTAACATAACTTGCATCCGGACAACGCAAAACAGACAAAAAACTATAATTAATACTGACACTTAATAAAATATAATTCTATGAAGATTCTAAATACTCTTTTTCTGTTTATTATACTTACAACAACAACATTTGCTCAAAAATCATATAAAGAGCACAGGGGTGATGTACATAATGATAGGTTTGATTATAAGAAAGCCATTGAGTTATACCTTGAGGCTATTGAAACAGATTCAAACAACATTCGTATAATGGCAAAACTTGCCGAAGGCTACAAGCATATTTCAAACGATACCGCAGCAGCAAATTGGTATATAAAGCTTATAGAAAGCGATAAAGCAAGGGATATAGATTATTATAACTACTCAATAGTATTAAAAAATATAGAGCAATACGATGATGCCGGCGAAATGCTAAAACAGTATTCAAAGCATACAGGCAGCAAAAGATACCTGCTTAATAAAGAGTATGTTGATGAAATTAGGAACGATGATTTTTTGGTAACAATATCATTGGTAGAAAAATCATCGGCACAATCAGACTTCTCACCTGCATATTATAAAAATAAAATAATATTTGTCTCATCGCGTCAGGGTACTGGCGGACTTAAAGGAAATTATGTGCGCAACAATGAGGCTTTTCTTCAACTTTATATTGCCGACACTTTGCCCAACGGGCAGCTCGACAGCCTAATACTATTCTCAAAAAAAATAAACACACGCTTTCACGAAGGACCTGCTTGCTATTGCGAATATGACAGTACCTTATATTTTACACGTAATAATTACAAAATTTTTAAAGGCTTTAGTGCCGATGGACAAATAAAACTAAAAATATATAAATCGAAATTTACCTATAACAATTTCAATAAATGGGTTGGCGACAGGTTTAACTCAATTGGCATTAATTCAAAATTAAACAATGAAAATTGGCGTTCGGAAAAAGAGCACCCTGTTTGCCACAATGATTTTTCTGTTGGGCATCCAACCTTAACAAAAGACGGTAAAAAAATGTACTTTACATCAGACAAACCTGATGGCAAAGGAGGCAGCGATATTTATGTTTCGCGCAGAATTGAAGGAGATTGGTGGAGTGAGCCCATGAACGTGCGAAGTGTAAATACCGAAGGCGACGAAATGTTTCCGTATATACATGATGATGGAACCCTGTATTTTGCATCAACAGGTTGGCCCGGAATGGGAGGCTATGATGTTTTTAAAGCAAAGTTTTTCAGAGGAGGATTTCGCAAACCAATAAACATGGGAGCTCCATTAAATAGTACAAATGACGATTTTGGTCTTATAGTAAGCCCTAACAAAAAGAGAGGCTACTTTTCATCAAACAGATCCGGGGGTATGGGTGGCGATGATTTATACTATGTAAGGTTTGATACTAAAACTGAATATACCTTAGCCGGCATTGTAACCGAAAAAGCAAACCAACAACCTATTGTTGATGCTATTATTGAAGTTATTGACAATAAAACACAGGAAAAAATGGTTGTAATTACCAATGAAAAAGGTAGGTATTCCGCTATGGTAAATATAAAAAATACATATACAATAAATTGTAAAAATAGTTTATATGTACCATACAGCTCACAATTTGAACCCAAAACACAAACCGTTGTTGGAGGAGAAATGATAGCAGACATTGAACTCGGCTTTTATGGAGTATTTGGAAGCGTATATAAAAAAGGGACAAAAGAAAAACTCCCTTTTGTTGAAATGTATTTTAAACCCAATAACAGCAACCAACTGCTTAGTGCAACAACTGATTCGGTAGGCGATTTTAGGCTGGTAATGGGCAAAGATATTAATTATAAACTGCTGCTCAATAAAAACGGTTTTTTTGCACTGCAAGAGAAATACTCTACCAACAACAAACCCGAGGGTTGGTCAAATATTAATGAGTTTGCCGCACTTTATATGGATAAAATTGAGGTTAACAAAGTTATTGAGATACCAAATATTTATTATGATTTGGGTAAATACGATATACGCCCTGATGCAGCTGTTGAACTCGATAAAATTGTTATGTTTTTAAATACAAACCCAAATATACATGTTGAGCTTGGATCACATACCGACTCACGCGGAAGTGCAAGAACAAACAAAACCCTATCGCAAAAAAGAGCCCAGGCAGCAGTTGACTATATTGTTAACCACGGCATTGACGACGATAGGATAAGCGCAAAAGGCTATGGCGAAACAAAACTAAAAAACCGCTGTGCCAATGGCCAAAAATGCTCAGAAGAGGAGCACCAGCAGAACCGAAGAACAGAGATAAGAATTACCTCGCTATTAAGTGCTGGCATATAAAATAGGACTGCTTTGTAATATTTACACTTTACATTAACAGGTCTGCTACATAAAAAACTATGCCCGGTTTTGCTAAGATAGTACTAGGAGTACCAAATACAAAACCTGTTCCGCTTCTGCCGAAGCGCACAAAGCAATACTGTATAATTAGAGAATGTCTATAAATTCCATTTCTGGCATTACGCCTGGATAGTCAACAGACAGGCTTGCCTTCACAATGGTCATTCCAATTATGCTTTTTGTTGGTTTTTATTTAAAAACATTACAAAAGTACACTCCCATTTTTCAGGTTTCACAAGCCTTTAAAATAAAATTTATAATTCCAGCTCTCAAAAAAGCTGACTCCTGTTTTTTGCTTTGGCACACCTCGGACTAACAATTATTAAAACGCAAGCTTTTTAATAGATTTTTACTAAAAACCTTACATTTGAAATAAAATATTCATTTCTATCAAATTGACTATATGAATTTTAAGTGTTTATCAGCAAGCCCTATGCTATTACAGCTTAGTCCATATACGGGTATTCAAATTCATTTCGGTAATAATGGTTTCAATAAGACCAAAAAGATGGTACATCTCCTCAATATCGTCAAAGTTTACCCCCGATTTTCTTATGCGTGGCTCAAACAAACCTTTATTAAAATCTACTCCGCAATAAACCCGCTCGCCAATAAATGAGAAATACATTTTACGCTTGTATCTCTTTTTAAGTTTTACTATTTGCCTCCATCATTACGGGGGTAAGTATATAGCGCGCCTCTTGTTGCCCACTACTGTAAACTACAAACTCTTTTTCAAATTCAGGGTTTTCAAGTTTAACCAATTTACCATGAGTAAACGATTTTTGAAATTTCTGTCCAAACTTACCCAACAATTTTTCGGCAAAATCGGGTAACACAAAAGTTGACCCCTCAATATGCTTATTAAAGTCGGCATGAAAAAACAGCCCTGAAAAAATAGTGTGCCATGTGGTTTCAGTTTTGCCATTATTTGTTGAGGTAGTTTTGTACTCAGCTTTTAGCTCTGAAAGCTCAAAATCGGTTTTTTCAATTGTGCCAGAAACAAAATCATCTCCACGGCAACGGTCTGGTTTTTGTGGGTTTTAGTATTAGTTCGGCATGAGTTTGTTTTTGCAATAGTTTTGCATTAAAATGAAAAAGGCAGCTATATAGAGCTGCCTTATTAAGGGTTTTTTATTGCCGGTTTTGGCTAAAAAGCCCGAATGGCTCTTATATAATGTTGCTTTTCCTTTAGCTCATAAACAGCACTCCCTGTAGTTAAATCAAAATAATACGCATAAAAATTATTACTCTCAGTACTACTCCAATGTGTTCCCATTAAAAATATAAATGAAGCACCGGCATTATACATGGCTTTATTTATATGAAAGCGGTTATGCCATAACAGGCTTAACTCATCAATACTAGGCAAATACCAATCATTGAAATCACCGTCTGTTAATTCATTTACATATGTTGCAGCACCGCTGTTAGTCATTAATGGTGTATTATACGCACCGTCCCATGTTCTATTTGCTCCGGTGTTGGTTTGACTTGTTTGCTGCCAATACTTTTGAGATGTTTGTGAGTTTTTGTTTATAATAAGCCCATGTTGAATGCCAATACTATCAACATAAATATAAAATACTATACCGCCTAAGGTGTCTTGCCCTAAATAAAATGTTGGTTTACCAATACTCAGCACATTATTATCAATGTCAATGCCTTCGCCTGCCGTATATGCGTTCACACTGTCTTGAAACGATCCTCCGCCATTACTTAGTGTTACGATTAAGCCTGTGCGCAATATGGTTTGTATCTCGTTTGTAACCGAGCCGTCAATTTCAGAATCAAGTTTTCTGTTCCAATTTGTTGTATCGGTTGCTGTTATGCCACCTGCTGCCGAAGCATTAAAAACCGGATCGGTTTCGGTTATTGCTCCGGTAATGCTTTCGGCGGTTTTTGCGTGCATGGCATAAGGCACGCTCAATAGCTGGCTTGTGCCCGTTATAGTATAATCTGTTCCGCCTGTGGGGTCAATTTGGGTTTTTATAAAATAAGTACCGTTTGCCCAGTTAATTGTATCAAAACCGGTCTGTCCGCCAAATTCTACTGCCAATAAGCCGTTGGCATTGGTAGTAGGTGTTTGAGTCTCTTGGTAAACAACTGTTCCTGTTGCCAAACCTTGCAAAATTGTTATTTGTATTCCAATATTTTGATTAGTAACTAATTGGTCTGAACTGTTACGGATTACCGCTTGGTAACTCATCTTTTCGGGGGCTTGTGCCCATACTGTTGCAGTTATTAATAAGGCAACGAGAATTGTATAAATTTGTTTACTCATAATATTATTATTTTTTACCCCTCTGCCGATAAATTGGCATCTCCCCAAAGGGAAAAAAGAAGCGGTTAATATTCTATTTATTTTCTTTTTTGTTATCTAATTCTCAAAAAAAATGACCCCTTTGCAGTTAAAAAGCCCGAACAGCACGCACATAGAATGTAAAACTCTTATTGAAATTGATGCCCTGATTGCCGTTAGCGAAAAGCTGTAGCCACGAGTAGTTATTATTGTACTCGGTAGAACTACAATAGTAGGCTGCGACAAAAGCAACAGCACCATTTGCTATTGCGGTTGCATCAATAGTCGTTTTATTTTGATACATTAAGTTTAATTCTTCTTTTGACGGTAAATACCAATCACCATAAGTTTTTCCGCCTTCAGTAATTTGTAAGTCGTTACATCTTTGAGCTGCATAATCAGCACCATCATCTCCTATTGATACTTGTGATGCAATAATTATAGATGTATTAGCTTCTCCTGAAAACGGACCATCTCCTGTTGCTCGTGTAACACCGAATGTGCCTGCATACCACCTTATTCCTGTACTTTGGTTTTGTTTTGCACAAACCAAACCATGTTCGCCTGTTTCGTCAAGCCAAAATATTATTCCGCCTTGGGCAAAATCACCTACCTGATATTTGTGTTTGCTTATTATTGTTCCTGTTATTTCAATTCCGCCACCTGCTGTGTAAGAGTTTATACTGTCTTGGTATGTTCCGCCATTGGTTAGGGTTACAGTTAAGCCTGTTCGGCTTATGGCTTGTAGTTCGTTGGTTGGGTCGCCATCAACTTCTGTTCTTACAAATTGAGTGGTTGTATCGAGTACAGCACTTACTGTATCTACCATTACTGGCTTGTTGGTTAAATCATTGTATGATTTATTCCACGCTGTGTAAACCGGATCGGTTTCGGTTATTGCTCCGGTAATGCTTTCGGCGGTTTTTGCATGCAAGGCATAAGGTACGCTCAATAGTTGGCTTGTGCCCGTTATAGTATAATCTGTTCCACCTTGGGGGTCAATTTCGGTTTTTATAAAATAGATACAGTTTGCCCAGTTTATTGTATCAAAACCTGTTTGCCCGCCAAATTCTATTGTTAATAAGCCGTTGGCGTTGGTTGTTGGTGTTCGAGTCTCTTGGTAAACCACCGTTCCGACAACTGAACCTTGCAGAATACTTATTTGCATTCCAATATTTTGATTAGTAACTAATTGGTCTGAACTGTTACGAATTACCGCTTGGTAACTCATCTTTTCGGGGGCTTGTGCCCATACTGTTGCAGTTAGTATTACTGCTGTAAGTATTGTGAATATATTTTTCATAATTGTTTTGATTACTGTTGAGATGCACGGTCGTGCGTCTTTACTGTTTTATTATTTTAAATGTTTTTACGGTTTTATTGTTTCCTATTATTTGCAGAAGATAGCTGCCTTGCACAAGTTTCCCTGTTTTAATCTTTGTTTCGGCAGTCATTATCTTTTCTGTTGTAACCATTTTTCCGTTTGTGTCAAAAAGTTGGTATAACAACGACTGTTGAGGCGATGCATGCATCGCCTGTACCATATTATCATCAATCTTTAATATCAAATAATTTGTTGTGGGATTTGGATATACAGCGCACTCAAGGTTTATATCCATTTGCTCAATTCCGGTTACAACCGAAATTTCAAAAGGTTGCTGCACACCGTGTGCTACGGAATATCCGTTTGTTGCTGCGTTGGCGGAATAAACCACCTGGCCAACGGTGTAGCTTGCTGAGCCACCGCTGCCCGAAGCATTGCCGCCTGTGGCAGTAATTGCTTGTTGCGCCTGTATGTTAGGCAATAATGCGCCAAACAATACTATTACACTCAATTTAAGTTTTGTCTGTTTTTTCATAATAAGTAGGTTTAATTAATTTGTTTGTAGGCAATAAATATTTTTACTCTATACCCATTTCGTTAAGTTTTTTCTCGGCTTTTTTGCTTATTTGGTCAAAGCGTTTTTGGTATTTCTCTTTTGATGCGCAGTAATATAGTTTGCCGTTCCATTGGGTCATCCAATCTGCCCCCTCTTGTGCCAGTTTCATATAATCGGCAGATAGCGTTGCGTCCATTGGGTTTTTCATGTATTTCTCAATCATTTCCAAATAGTTATCCATCCATTTTTCGTACTGGTCAATAAACTCGTCGCAGTTTTTTGCCTCGTCGGCATTGTTTTGTTCTGCAGCCTGGTCGGTGGTGTTGGCCGGTTGCTCTTTTTCACCTGTTTGGCTGTTTCCGCACGATGCAAAAAGCATTACCGTGCAAATAATAATAGGCATAAATGTTTTCATAATAGTAGGTTTTAATTAATTATTTAATTTGATTGTATTTGTAAATTGCTTCCATACGGTTGTGTGCCCTTAGTTTTTTGTATATATTTTTAAGATGGAATTTTACCGTATTTTCTGATATATTGAATTGGTCAGATATAGATTTATTGGGCAAACCTTTTTCTAACAATAAAATTATAGTAATTTCGGTTTTTGAGAACATATTATTTGTTTTGGCATTCATATGGTTGAAACTCTTTATGCAAATAACCAATTTGTATATGAATTATTTACTACCCCATTGGGTAGTTTTACATGGTATCAGCAAAAAAACTGTCTATTTTTATGAAATGGAATATCTTGGATGAGATTTTTATTTTTCGAGATGTGTTGATGCCTTTGTTC
Organism: uncultured Bacteroidales bacterium; assembly: GCA_965370965.1. Taxonomy (GTDB): domain Bacteria; phylum Bacteroidota; class Bacteroidia; order Bacteroidales; family SZUA-534; genus GH45. The sequence continues at coordinate 27,686 of CBDUWQ010000016.1, read as the reverse complement.
CAACAAATTGAGAAGTAAAAATATTACCGAATAAAGCATTTCTAATTTTGCTGAGTTTTCCTGCTGACACTACATATGTATATAAAAATTTGTATTAAGTGTATAATCTAAAATGAAAATCTATTAACTAAACATACTTAAAACAGTGGTGCATAAAATATTTTTTTTTAGGATAAGTGCTCTTGCCCTTTTTGCAATAATTACAGTTTCAGTTTTTTCACAAGATTTTAATGTTAAGCAATTTGAGTTTTCAATAAATGGTGGAGCCTTGCTCCCTGGTAAAGTTCAGGGCTCTTATGAATCCGATTACAATCCCGATTCTACTGTAATCATCCACAATAAAGTGTCGCCTTTAATAAAATTCGTGGCCGATTACAATTTAACAAAAAGGCTTTCGATAGGGGTAAACATCAATTATGCAAAATTTATTATCGATGATATTTTATATAAAGGAGAATCGATGAAAACCGGAAATGAAGTTAGCTTGGGAACATGGCGCGGGCGCGAGCATATTATTCCTTTGGACGATATTACAATGCTTGAAACAAACGCATCGGTTAAAGGGCGTTTTTTTTTATTGGCAAATAAAATGGTTCTAAAACCATGTTTGTACTTGGGCTACAGAAAAACTTTTTCGACCAGCCCCGATGCCAGGGATGCCGGCATGGTTTTAAATTATAATATTGAATGCCAATACTATTTTAATGACAGGTATTTTGCAATGGCCGATTTTGGCATTATATCGCAACCTTATGGCGGAATTGAGCATGTTGCCAACGTTCGTTCGTTCGGAGTGCCCTATTTTACATTGGGCATTGGTTTTTCAATTTAATGAAAGTTGGAGGTGGCAAACAATTTAAAAAAACAAACTTTAACAAGTGAAAAAACTGCTACTATTTTTATTTCAGTTATTTTTAATAGCAACAGCTAACGGGGCAATTGAGCCAGATAGCATGGCTATTATACAATCGGTAAAATTCCATGAGGGTGAAATTGACTTTCCTCTTAAGCAAACAAGTGCCATAGCAACTAATTTATTTACACCATACAAAGGTAAAAAGCTTAAAATTGATCGCATTTATTGGTTTCAAATTATTATAAATAATAAAAATGCGAACTTTGAGGATTACTTCATACATTTCAATAGCAAAATATCAAATATCAACTTGTATAAGTTTGTAAACGACAGCATTTATGTAACAAAAAAAAGCGGAGCATTTGTCGCCCTAAGTCAAAAGGAATTTGGCGGATATTTAAAGGATAAAGTTTTGTTCAGCTTATTGCCGAATAAGCTAAACGTACTGTATATACGAATTTACAATCAACTTGAAAATAATTATAGCCTTAATAAAATTGAAATTGTTAGTCAGGCTGAATTTGAAAAAAGTTTGTCGGATATAAACTTTTTGCAAGGTGGCTTTTTAGGTATGATGGCAATTATTATTACATTAAACTTTTTCCTTTTTATTTTTTCCCGCGATAAGCTTTATATGTACTATTCATTATACATACTTTTTACAGCAATATTCTTTTTTAACAACTTTCAGTATTCCGAAAGATATTTCTTTTTCAACCTGCCTAAATGGGATCTTTCATTGTTATGGAGTGTTTATATCGGCCAACTTGTTTACCTGTTCTTTTTGTTAGAGCTGCTAAAAAACGAGCATATTCCTTTATGGAGAAAATACGTAAAATATTATGCTTGGTTTTTATTAGTGTTTTGTTCAATTATTTTAGTAACAGGACAAATCAACTACTACGTAGCATTAATTATAAGCGACTTATACACATTAACAAACGTTATTTTTGTAATAGGCTCTTTCTTTATTTTTTACAAAAGGGTAACACTCACAACAAAAATGGTGTTGACCGGTTCGCTGATAATGGTTATTGGTGCTTTTATTACCACTATTAAAGATTTTTCGGTTATTTCAGTAAACAACCTTTTTTATTATCAGCTTGGCGTTTTTGTAGAATTGATACTTTTTACCCTTGCAATTAATTATACCTATACAAAAGAACATATTGAAAGATTGCATATCCTTTATAAAAATTCGGTGCTTGAATTGGAAAAAAACCAAAAAGATAATGAAAACAAGATGCTTTTAGATGAAGTTGCTTCTAAAAATAGGGTATTGGCAACAAAAGCATTGATATTATCAGAAAAAGAAACATTAATCGCAGGTCTGATTCAGCAATTTAGGCAAATAGATACTAACAGTAAAAACAGATCGGCTATCCAAAACATAGTTAATAATTTAAAAATAAACCTATCCAATAATTCATGGCTCGAATTTGAAAAACATTTTAACGAAGTCCATACGCAATTTTATTCCATATTGGGCACAAAATATCCCGACCTGACAGCTAACGACCGAAAACTTTGTGCTTTTTTGAAATTGAACTTATCCACTAAAGAAATAGCACTAATAACAGGAAAAACTTTAAATACGATAGATGTTGGTCGAAGCCGGTTAAGAAAAAAAATAGGACTTACCAACGAAGAAAACCTACATACTATAATTGCCAACATTGGTTAACACCCCTACTCTATACTACCCCCTTAAGCAACTCTATATCTGCCACATATACCATAATGTACAGATTTTGTAAGGTGTGCTTTTCTGTTTAAAGGTTTTAAATGCATATTTTCACGTTTAAATAATTGTTTAACTAAAAACCTTTAAAAATGAAAAATTTATTATTTATTATCTTTTTTACCGTAGTATTAATGGTTGGATGCGATAAAGATAATTTAGACAACCCCAATATTGTTAAAAAAGGAACAGAAGATGGAAATATTGCACAAGCTGTAATTGGCCGAGGTTATGATATTAGCGGAAGATTTGCATATTCGGAAGATATAAAAGAATCTGTTTTGAATTTTGATAAATTAACCGCAGACAGTAAAATTATTAAAGACGGGATTGCAGAAACCGTTGTACATGTAGTTGAAGGGGAAACAATAAGTGAGTATCAAGCAGGATTTAATTATAGCCAAACAACAACAGCAGGTTTAGAAGGGCTTTTTTCTGCTGAGGTAGGGCTTAATTTTGGATACGAACGTGCACAAAGTTCAGGATACTCATTTGCAACTGTAAGTAGTTTTACATACAAATATGGTATGTACATAGATGGAAGACTTAACCCTTCTTCATTATCGGCATATGCAAACGAGCAGTTTTCAAGCAATGCTGTTTCAATGGAAATAAAAACTTTTATTAAAACTTATGGGACGCACGTGGTTGTTGGCGGCAAATGGGGGGCCAGTTTTGATTACAGCATGTGTGCTCAAAGAAAATCAGTAAGCAACCAGTACTCTTTTGGTGCTTTTACAAGAGCCGAAGCAACCATAAGCGGAATTAACCTTGGCGGAAGTCAAGAGATAAGTGCCGAATTTGGAACTTATTATGAATCGAGCACTAAAAACATAACTACCAAAGCAAAAGGAGGAAACTCTGAATATGCTCTTGCTATTGCAGCTGCTCAAACAGCAGATGGTTTGGATAATGCCTACCATAATTGGATTGTCTCTATTGATAAAAACCCTGCATTTTGCGATTACTACCAAGAAGGACTTGTTCCAATTTATGAGTTTATTGATGACGAAAGCACAAAATCAAAAATCAAAACGGGTATCGAAAGCTATTTGGCAGATAAAGGTATTGAATCAACAGTACCTCAAGAAAAACTAATAACTGATAATTTTCAGGCAGCTAATTTCTGCCATACCACTGCCGGAGATAGTGAAATTGATGCTGATGGTGGTGGGGACATTTACGTAGAAATGACCTTTACCATAGGGGAACAAATAGGTGGATTTAATGGAAATAACCTTGAACTTAAAATTGACATGAAGGTATATGAAATGAAAGGTGATTATAGCAAAATTGAAGGTACAACAACTGTAACTATTGTAAATAATGACCCGATAAACTCAATAGAATTACAAAACACGGTTTACACTTTTAATATACAGAATAAATTTAACCCTGATAACGGTAGATATTTTAACCCCGAAATTTATATTGTTGATCCTGATAATAGGTTCCCCGATTGGTTAAACAATGTTACAATTTGCATTGATGGCAGTGGTGATGATGAAGCAATTATTGGAGTTAAAGGTAGCGTAAGCGTTCCTGTTACCATTTTTCCACAATAATAAATAAGTTTGTCCATAAAGTCAGCTTTTTTGAAAAAGCTGAGCTGTAAATCTCATTTTCAAGGCTTGCGAAGCCTGAAAAATGTGACCATTTTAGTGGCAAGCATAACAGCCTGTACCGAACTTGTTTCGGTAAAGAAGCAGGACTTTATGGACAAACTTATTTAATATGTGCTAAGCCAATTAATTTGTCGCTATTTTATTCAACACCTCAACCCTGTTTTTAACATCGAGCTTTAGGTATATGTTTTTAATGTGGTATTTTATGGTGTTTGTCGATACAAAAATCTTTTCGGCAATATCGGCATTTGTCATCCCTTCGCTTATAAAGTACAGCACCTCTGTTTCACGTTCGGTTATGTCATGCTTTTTTAAAAACTCTTTCGAGTTAATTTCCGGCTCGGTATTATTATTTGAGTTAAGGTCGTTAATTTTAAGAATATACTTTTGTATATCAGTTTCCATCTGGCTCAGCTTTTGCATAGCCCTTATCCTAAAAAAGAAAGATATACTTATTATTGTAATTACCAATAAAACAAGCGATATTATAAACAGGTTGCGGGTTTTAATTTTCTGCTTTTTTGTGTTGTTCTCCTCTTTTAGCAGCTTTATTTCATGTTGCTTTTTTTCGGTTTGGTATTTAATCTCAAGGTCGGCAATTTTTTCTTTAACCTCAATGCCGGTCAAGCTATCGTTTAGTGTATAGTATTTTTCGCAATATTGCAGTGCAGGTTTTAGTTTTCCCCACAATTTGTAAGCCCTGTAATATGAATAATATACTTCTGGCAAAACATCTATTTGGTCATTTTCAGCAGCCAGCTTTTCGGCTTTTTTAAGATGCGCCATAGCCTCATCGTATTTTTTCTGCAAATAATTGATATGTGCCACTTGCACCAACGATAATGCAACCCCGCTTATATGGTTAACCTTACACTCAAATTCAATTGACAAATTGGCATACTCTTCAGCCTTTTTATAGTTCTCACTTGTTAATTCAATGTCGGCAAGGCCGTAGTATGCCGCCGCCATGCCGCGCTTATAGTCGGCTTTTTTGCTTATGGCAAGATTTTTAAGGTAGTATAGGCGCGCCTTTTTATCATTCCCATTAACAGTTAAAGCATTTGCATATATATGATAAAAACTTGCTTGGCTGTAAGGGTCATGTATCGAGTCAATATACTGTTCGGCTTTTTTGCAGTAGTGCAAGGCCATTTCAATATTATCCATATCAATGTAGTACGATGCAATACAGTTGCTCAATTCAAAAATACCTTTTATGTAATTTGTTTTTTCGCAGTATTTAAGTGATATTAAACCGTTTTCAACAGCTTTTTGGTAATCGCCCGCATATACATATGTAAGCCCAATGTTTTGATAAACCTCAATAATTTCGGCGGTGTCTTTTGTAATTTTGCACAGCTCAACATCGCGGTAGTAATACATAAGTGCCGAGTCAATATCGCCGGTAATGGCATAGGCCGTGCCCAAATACTTTTGAATAATGCCACATTCTTTTTTATTGTCAATCTCAATATTTATTTTAAGGGCTTTTTTATGGTACTCTTTTACCTTGGCATGCTCCTCCAAATAATCGTAGGCATAACCCATCCATTTGTATGTGGATGCCATTTTTTGCCTGTTCTCCAGTTGTTCATAAAGTATAAACGATTCCCTGTAAAGTTTCAATGCCATTTGTTGGTTATTTGAATCTTCAGAATAAACTTTACCTAATTTAAAAATAGAATCGGCTGTAATAAATATGCTATCGCTATTTAATGTGTGTTGGCTTTTTTTATTATTTACCATATTGTTGCAGCTAAATAAAAAAAGCAGTAAAATAATAAAGAGGTTTTTTTGCATAGTGCTTATTTACAAGTTCGTTATAAATATATATAAGTATTTGTAATTCAACAAATAAGTTAAAAACAAATGCCTTAAAAATTGCTTACAGCATAATAATCAATGTATTGAGCAATTTTGTTTTAAATACAAGGTTTATTGTATGTTTTTACTAAAAACCCTGCATTTTAAACTATTGTTAGCCCATACCATATACTGTATTGCTGCGACTTTGTATATGCATGTTATGGACTTTTTCAGACTCCCTTACCTAACATGGTAATCTTCACCATCATTATTTAAAAAAGTAATTGTACTGTAATCAACCGATGAATTATTATCGACAGTAATACCGTACGATTCTGAATTTGATATTGTTGAATTTGTAAAAATAATTGTATTGTGCCCCGATTCGCTTAACGATACAGCTCCCATATAAGTATTGCCTCCTGCATAATCAATTATGCAATAATTAAGTATTGAGCCTGTTACTCCGTTATAAAAATTAAGTCCATCCCAATCGCCTTTTGCAGGTGCTGGGCTGTTTGTTGTGAATACAACCGGCTCATCAGCTGTACCGTTTGTTATCAGCTTAGCATAGTCATCATCCCAATAAGCAAATTCCAAACCACCGCTGTTGCCAAATTTTAAAACTGTGCCTGCATCAATATTTAATGTAGTCCCATTTTGGTTTCCAACTCTTATTGTTCCATCAATAAAATAAGGTACTCCTTGGTTTAGCCATGTATAACTGCCACTTATATCAAAGCTGTTATCAGTAATATAAATTGACGAACCTGTTTCAAAAGAATTATCTCCTCCAATTGTAGCTACTGCATTTGCGTATATTGTTATTGGATATAATTTTTGGCTAATAAAAGTGTTATTTGTGAAGTTGGCAAAATCGCCATTGGTAGATAGTTTTATACCATACGATTCGCTGTTTGAAAATGTACAGTAAGTAATTGAAACTGTTGCTTCTTCAATATAAATATTTCCGTAACTATTGTTTCCACCACCATATTTGAATTTACAAAAATCAAATTCGCAGTTTACTGCCCCTTTGTAAAAATTTAGTCCATACCAATCGCCTGCCTCAGGGCTCGGGCTGTTTGATGTAAAAATAATAGGATTATCAAGCGTGCCTTTAGCAATAATAGTAACATATTCGTTATCCCAATAAGCAAAATCAATATAACTATCAGTAGTCATTTTAAATACCACACCGGGCTCAATGGTTAGTTTTAATCCTTGGGTATTTTCAACACCCATACGTATTGTTCCATCAATAACGTAAGGCACTCCTTGGTTTTTCCAAGTAAATTCTCCAACCTCGTTAAAATTAACATCATTTATTAAAATTTGCGAGTAGCTGTCATAAGTATTATTTGCACCTATTGATGAAACAGCCGATGGGTTACATGATATTGAACTGTTGCCTATATTACTGAAGCTATTACCTTCAAAAAGTGAAAATTCACCATTGGTATTCAGTTTTATTCCATCGGTTTGGCTGTTTGATAATGAGCAATTTTTGAATGAAACGGCTATCTCCTCAATATAAATATTTCCGTAAGTATCATTTCCTCCGCCATACTCAAATATGCAATTTTCAAACTCGCAATTTACAGCTCCTTTATAAAAGTTTAACGAATTCCAATCGCCGGCTGCCGGAATAGGGCTGTTTGATGTAAATTTTATTGGTTTATCAACTGTTCCTTTTGCTATAATTGTGGCATATTCATCATCCCAATAGGCAAAATCTAAAGTGCCGTCTTCAGTAAATTTTATTACAACACCCGGCTCAATTGTTATTACAACAGTTTGTGATGCACCAACACGTACCGTACCATCAATAACATATGTGTTCCCTTCTTTCCATGTTACACTTTCTGTAATGTTTTCAGTTATTGTTACATTACCATCAACATCACCGTCTTTATTATTAATAATATCTTCGCAACCCCAAAATAGTACAACAAAAAACGATAAGATTACTGTTTTAAAAAAATAATTTATTCTCATTTTGGTTTAAGTTTATTGTTAATTAATCAGTTTTATTTAAAGGGTTTTTGATATGCAAATGTATTTTTTTAATATATATCGATATGCGATAATTAGTATTAGAGGCGTTTTGTTTTGAATATGACGATATAATAAAGGAAACTGAAAATGTGTACAATCCAAATTGAGCGATTCTCGCTCTCGGGTGTTGACAAAATCAATAAAAAATCCTAATTCATTAAATCACACATATCAAATATTTGAGATTAACGTTGTGCGATTTATGATTGCAGAAGTAATAAGAAAAGTAAGTACTTAATTGTACACCTCATATTTTTTGTGTGTATTGAGAGATACTAAAATTAGGGGATTAGTATATAAAAACAATCTATTTGTGTATTTAAGATAACATATTAGGGTGTTTCCTGTTTAAGTAAATAAAGAATAAATACTATGGATATTAAAACAATTTTGATATTAATAATAATAATAAACGTGCTGATTTTTATATTTCTTTATGGCTTAATAAAAACAAGCATTGTTAAAAACAGTATTTTAAAAGTATTTGTTTTATCAAAGGCATTTTTTATGCTGGGCTGGGCTTTCTTATTATTAAGAAGCATTATTCCCTATACTGTTTCAGTTTTAGCAGCAAATGTATTTATATTAATTGCTTTTGGTATTGAAATGTTTGCCTTAACAACATGCGACAAAAAAAAATTTAAACGTCAAACAAAGCTATACTTTTATGTTGGTTTAGTTTTAGTTATAGGGTTTATCAGTATTTTTAAAACTAATGAGTTTTATAGAATTGCTTATATGTCAGCATCTGTATTTATTTGGCATATTATTGCAAGCTATCAGTTTATTACAAAAAAAGAGGAGAAAAATAAACTAAAAATTACCATAGGAATACTTTATTTAATATTTGGCATAATAGCCTTAATGCGAGTATATGGTGCACTATTTTTATATGATAGCCAAACATTATACGACACTAATTTTATTCAATCAATAACTTTTACATCAATTTTTATCTCAAATTTTATTGGAGTTATAGTGTTATTACTCTTTTTAAAAGAGCAAGATGAAAAAAAGATTGGTATAAGTGAAGCCAAATTTGAAGATTTTACAAACTCTTTGCCTCAAACTGTTTTTGAGGTTAATGCCACAGGAAAAATAGTTTATTTAAATGAATATGCTTTTAAATATACCAGTTTTAAGCCCTCTGATATAACAAAAGGATTAAATATTAAAGACATAATTGCAAAAAAAGACAATGATACAATTTTTAGCAATTTAAAAACTATTATGACCGGAAGTAAAGCAACGGGCAATGAGTATCTGTTTCAAAAAAAAACAGGCGAGAAATTTCCCGGTATAATTTATTCATATCCATTAATTAAAGATGATAAACCCGTAGGACTAAGAGGTATAATAGTTGACATTTCAGATATAAAAAAGAGAGAGCAAGAAAACAGACAACTATCTATTGCTGTTGAGCAAAGCTCAAATACAATAGTAATTACCAATACCGATGGTTGTATTGAATATGCAAACCCCAAGTTTGAAAAGTTGACAGGCTATACATGCAAAGAGGCTTTGGGAGAAAACCCCCGGATACTAAATGCTGGCACCCAACCAAAAGAGTATTATGAAGAGCTGTGGAAAACAATAACAGCAGGTAAAACATGGAAGGGTGAATTTCATAATAAAAAGAAGAACGGAGAGTATTTTTGGGAAAATGTAACCATAACACCTATAAAAAATGATAAAGGTAAAATAATAAATTATCTAGCTATTAAAGAGGATATAACAGCCCGTAAAATTGCAGAAGAAAAGCTAAAGGATAGTGAAGATAAGTTCAGGAGTATTGTTGAAACTGCCAGCGATTGGATATGGGAAATTGATAAGGATGGAAAATACACCTATTCGAGCCCCAAAGTATTTTCAATTTTAGGTTATACTATTGATGAAATAATAGGAAAAACACCATTCGATTTAATGAGTAAAAAGGAAAGTAAAAGAGTTTCAGAAACATTTGCTGAAATTGTAAAACAAGAACAGCATATTATTGATATTGAAAATACAAATATTCACAAAAATGGTAGTATTGTAGTGTTAGAAACCACAGGTGTACCTTTTTTTGATTCGGACAATAAACTGCTTGGTTACCGAGGTATTGACAGAGATATTACAAAAAGAAAGATTATTGAACGAGAGATAGTTAAGCAAAATGATAAGCTGAAAGACCTTGTGGCAACTAAAGACAAATTTTTCTCAATAATAGCTCATGATTTACGTAGCCCATTAGGTACAATGGCAGGTTTTACAAAATTATTGGTTGAAAGTTTTGATGAATATGATATTGACAAGCAAAAAGAGCTTATAAAAGTATTGTACGATACTACCGATAAAACTTACAAGTTAGTTGAGAATCTTCTTTTATGGTCGAGAACACAACAGAGCGATTTGTCATTTAATCCGCAAAATGAAAATCTTTTCTTGATAGCAGAAGAGACAACTGACTTACTTATTCAGGCTGCCAAAAGAAAATATATAACGATAAAAAATAAGATTACACATAATTTGTTTGTGAGTGCTGATAAAGATATGGTGTTAACAGTTTTTAGAAATTTAATATCTAATGCTATCAAATTTACCAATCAAGGCGGAGAGATTACAATTACCGCAAATAAATCAAAGGATAAAACAAACAATAACATTATTGAAATAACCATAACCGATACCGGCGTAGGAATAACAAAAGATGTTCAAAAAAAGCTTTTTAAAATATCAGAAAACTACTCATCAAAAGGTACCGATAATGAGACAGGAACAGGGTTAGGGTTAATACTATGTAAAGAGTTTATTAGCAAACATAATGGCAATATTACCATTGAAAGTGAAATTGGCAAGGGCAGTAAGTTTATTTTTACTTTGCCTGTTTAGAGTCTGCCTATAAATTAAACATATTTTAAATATTGCGTTCTATGCATCATTTCATTTTCAACTTAACTTTTCTGCTTAGAACGTTAAACAGTCGATTATTACTCATTCTCGGGGTTAAAACCCCGAGCTAATGATTACACCCACTTCAGAGCTTAGTTGTTCCGCCAATAATAAAGTCCAACTTCTGCGCCTGCCTAGTCGGCAGTCAGGTTATTACTCAAAAACTAAATCCTCAAATACACTAGTATTCTGCAGTTTAAATTTTTCGCACGCCCTGCCCGACTAATCGTTCAGGTTTACCTTAAAGCTGGCTTGAATTTGAACTTTCTATTCCAAACTCTCGACTTTATGGGCAGACACTATTTAGGGTTAAAAAAAACTAATCCTATAACTCAAGATTTGTATATTTATCGGTGATTTTAAAATCATATTCAGGATATTCATAAATTGACATGCGCGACTCAGTTTCGCCAATTGAGTACCCATAAACCATTTTGTAATCCTCTAAATTTTCGCCCATACGCTCAAGCTGTCGTAAATATTGGCGTATGGTTTTTGATTCAACAACAGTAAATTTATCTATTTTATCAATTATCGGACTATGTGTCCTTGTAGCATCATGATCAAATTCCAAAATACGGTGTCCAAAACGGGTAATTCCAATAACCCTGAACGTTAAACTTTTACCAACTCCGGGAATATTCATCACATTTCGGTCGGTAGCCAAAAACGGAACATCTAATTTTTTTCGAAGGTTATTAATTGAAATTGATATATTCTCTGCCTTTTCAGGAAATTCTTTAATGGCACACAATTCTGAATCCGGGATAGCACCAATAACTTTCTCCTCAACCGACTCTTGTATTGCCCGGGCATTAGTGGCAAAATTGTGGCTATTCTCTTTAAACCCCTTTATTGTAAAGGTGTAGTACGAAACTACTCCCACATCGTTTAAAACCTTCCTCAACTTAGCTGTGTATCCGCGTACCGAAGCTGCTGTTGTAAATACCATTTGATTGGTTACCATCCATCCGGCCTTTATAAACATTTTTATGCCATTAACGGCTTCGGGTGTAACCTCCATTGAGGTAATAAAATGGGTTTGTATAACAAATTGCTTAAAGCCTATTTTTGATGCTTTCTCTTTAAAATCGGCCAAAATTTTGCATAATTCAGGTGTAATACGCTGTGGTAAATATACAGGTAATCGCGTGCCTAACCTAACACGAAGCATCTCGGCATATTTTTCACCATCAACACGTTTTTTATTGGCTTTATGCTTACGTACTGCCATATCATAAACTGCATCAAGTATCTGACTTAATGACTCATCAGAACTCATTAATGCATCGCCACCTGTAATTAATATATCACGTAATTTTGAATCATTCTCATAATAATCCATCAGTTTTCTAAGGCGTTCGGCCCAAGTTCCATCAGGCCTTAACTTTTTGAGGTCAAAATTCAAATGCCCGCTCTGAAAATCGTACATACGCTGACACGACACACACAATCCGCCACAGGCTCTTCCTACTGTATCGGGAATAAGAATAGCAACTTCGGGGTATCTTCTATGAATATTATATTGCGATGGTAATATCCAACCCGCAGCATTTGGCTTGCCGGGTTCAACTAAGTCCTCTTTTTCCCAAGCCACAATACTACCAAACTTTTTTATTAACTGTTTGCTGTAAAATACATAATCGCGTAGCGCCATATCGGCACCCGGTCCCCACTCATATTCTCTTACATTTATTAACGATAAATAGTAAGGGTTAACAAAAAACGGAATGTTAGCTACTCTGGCATCGTTAAAAAGTGATATCAACTCAGGTCTAATTGAATAATCCAGCATTTCGTTCAATGTTTCAGGGTCGCGAATAGCATATTTCAAATGAAACTTCCAATCATTCCACCACTCTTTTACCCTTTCAATTTTTTCAGGCTCAGACAACCCAAGTGGGAAAGCAAATTTTGAGCTGGTTTTGTCCGACTCTTTTATTCTCTTAACCAATGCCTTTATTATCCTTTGCTTATTTACCTCTCTAACACCCTCAACTACTTTATCAGTTCCTGCCGGATGCCTTTTCATCCACTCTAATATCTGCTTTTTTTCAGGTATTGCATGCACTTGCATACCATTAAACTGACGAAATAGAGCTAACATATCAGTAAAAAAGTCGTATTTAGCACCCCCATTTCCAAATTTTGTCGCCATCCATAAAATCCTAAATGGCTGTATTATTGTATATGAATTTTTTAAGTTTGCGTCTTGAACTTCCCTACCCGAACTCTTTACATAATCTAAAATCCTTATTCCGGCAGTCTCTTTCCACGTTAGTTTTTCTAATGCCTCACGCCCATGTATTCTTCTCTCAAAATACTCTATACCTGAAGAGTCTTTTCCCAATTCATTATAAACCCAATCGTAAATTTTCTGGTTTATAACATCCATATCACTATTTTTAGTTAATATACTTTTTAATTTAGCATTTTCGGATAAAAAAACTTTAAGTGTCTTATATGACCTTACACTTATTTTATTCTGATCCATCTCCTTAAAATAAAAATCCATCATAGCTTTGTATATTATAACAAATTAGTTCTTATTAATTTATACCCTAAACAGGTTAAATAATAATACCTTTTTGGTCAGATAGCCTAAAAATTAGTATCACCTAAGTCAAATGATTACCTGCCTGAATTGTCAAACAGGGTAATTCTCAGATTTAATAATAGTTCAACTTTGGTATTAACCCCCAATTATTCATAAGAATAATTGCTGTCTCCGACAGCTACTAAGTCTCAAATCCAATTTTGAACATCAAAATTGGATTTCCCGATTTTCGGAACAGACAGGCTATGTCAACCTGCCCGCCTTAACGATTAGTCGGGCAGGGATTAACCGCATTTACATTCATCTTTACAAAATTTGATGAATACTGCGGGTTAAAGATAAGATTTGCAAACTACCCTTGTATTATTGCGAAAATACTAAAATTATCACAAAAAAGCAAAAATCAACCCTTCATGGCAGGTGCAATAATACCAAAATATCTAAAATAGAATCGTAATGAAGTTTCGTAGTGTGCATTAATGCATCAAAGTGCGTCAAAAAGTTTTACAAGCGTAGCAATTGTTAGAGTAAAAAAATTTGAAGTGAGCATTTGTAGCAGTATTGTGCAATTTGGAACTGTAATAAATTTTTAGGTAATATACATAAAACTGAAAAGTTACCCCTTAATTTATTAGCTTGGTGCGGTTTGAGTCAAGCTTAAGAAAAATAAAAAGTAAAAATGTAAAACCCCACAATGATGAACCTCCGTAGCTAAAAAAAGGTAGAGGTATGCCAATAACAGGAGCCAAACCAATGGTCATTCCAACATTAACAGCAACATGAAAAAAGATAATACTTGCAACACTATAACCATAAACCCGCGAAAATTGTGATTTTTGGCGCTCGGCAAGATATATTAGCCGCAATAGCAAAATCAAAAATAATCCTAAAACTACTACTGAACCAATAAAACCCCACTCCTCGCCCACTGTGCAAAAAATAAAATCGGTGCTTTGTTCGGGCACAAATTTAAACTTAGTTTGAGTACCCTGCAGATAACCTTTACCAGTAGGTCCGCCGGAACCAATGGCAATCATGCTTTGGTTAACGTTATATCCTGCTCCGTAGGGGTCAGACTCTATACCAAGCAAAACTTTAATACGCCGCTGCTGATAGTCGTCAAGTATTTTTTCAAAAGCCGAATCAACAACAAAAGTAAAGGCAATTGAAGAGAACAGCACTACAAGAATTACCAGCCCCTCACTTAGTTTGTACTTATACATTTTATACAAAAACCATATTGATGTTACCCCCAAACCTATTAAAACTGCAAAATCTTTTGATAATGGGATTTTAAAAAGCCAAAAACCAAACCACAATACTCCGCTAATTAATATTAAATAAAAACCGGCAATAAGGGTCATCTTTAAATTACGCTTTAGTATATAAAAGGCAATAAAAGCCATTGCCTCAAGCAAAAATATTATAATATAATTATCCAATATTAAAGAAAAAACAAATAGTGAAATGGCAAGAAAACCTATAAAAAGATAGGCTGCCGGCATTCCTTCTCTAAAATAAACCAAAAAGAAAACCAAAAAGACTAATGCCGACCCCGTATCATTCTGTAAAAGAATTAGTAGTGAAGGAAAAAATACAATAACCCCAAACAATAATAAAGTTTTAAGCTTTTTTGGTTTTAAATTATGAATGCTTAAATATTTTGCAATAGCCAATGAGGCTGCAAATTTTGCAAACTCTGATGGTTGCAGCCTTATCGGACCAAAAACAAACCATGATGTAGCACCATTAATTGTTTTTCCAAGAAATAAAACAGCAATCAATAATAAAATTACTACCCCGTAAATAACAAATGAAAAAGTAGAGTAAAACCTGCTATCAATAATTAATGCTATTAACATAATAAAAAATGATGCAATAATCCATATTAACTGTCTCCCATACCTTAACGAAAAATCAAAGGTGTGTGACTGCTCTTCGGTATAAACGGCTGAATATATATTTATCCAGCCTAATGTTACCAACAAAAGATACAATCCTATGGTAAACCAATCTAAGCTCTGCCAAATATTATTCTTGCTTTCCATCATTTATTAAATTCCCATTTAAAATATAGGTTTCTAACCACTCTCGCGATATCGAATCTGTTAAATATTTCTCTATAATCAAACTTGCAATTGGTGCTGCCCATGTTGCACCAAAACCACCGTTTACAACATAAACCGATATGGCAATTTCAGGATTTTCCTTTGGCGCAAACGCAACAAAAATAGAATGATCTTTACCATGAATATTTTCTGCTGTACCGGTCTTTCCACATATTTCAATATCATTTAATCGGGCAATTCTTGCTGTACCTCCTATATCACTATTAACAGCTAAAAACATCCCTTTTTTAATATAATCGTAATAATTAGTATCAATATTTGCAAACCGCCGTACTAAATACGGCATTTTTTGCTCTTCAAATTCTTTAGGCAAATCTTTTATTATATGTGGTGTAAAATAGTATCCGTTATTACAGATTATTGCTGCCATATTAGCAATATGCACCGGTGTCATTAGTAACTCACCCTGCCCTATTGAGTTGGATACAATATATAGCGATTTTAACCTGCCCTGCCCATAAATACGGTTATAAAAATTAAGTGTTGGCACATACCCGTTAACCTCATGGGGCAAATCAACCCCAAGCTTTTTTCCAAATCCAAATGACAAAACATAATTTCTCCACACTTCAAATGAGTTTTCAATACCCCCATACTTTTTATTATCCAATAAATCCCTGTACAAATGAGCATAATAAGCATTGCATGAGTATTGCAAAGAGGAAACAACTCCTTTTGTTGGAGGGTGGCGATGACACCTCATATAATATCTACCTACAGCATATCCGGGTAAACAACTATATGTTGTCCAAGGTTTAATTATTTTCTCCTGAAGGCCAATTAAAGCATTTATAGTTTTAAAGGTAGATCCTGGGGGATACCGCCCCATTAACGATCTGTCAAATAATGGCTTAAGCGTATCGTTTTGCAATATTCTATAATTAACCGAGCGAGCCCTGCCTACCAATAATTCGGGGTTATAGGTAGGTGTTGATACCATGGCAAGTATTTCACCTGTACGCGGGTCGAGGGCTACAATACTCCCAATTTTATTTTGCATTAGGCTTTCACCATATTTCTGAAGTTTATTATCAATAGTAAGTGTAATATTGTCGCCATGAACGGCAGCTGTATCGTACTTGCCTTTTTTATACTGCCCTTTTATTCGGTTGTGCACGTCAACCATAAAAACATCAATCCCCTTTTTTCCCCTAAGCACATTTTCATATGATTTTTCAACTCCGCTAATACCTATATAGTCACCCGAAGCATAGTATGCATTTTTTTTAATTATCTTTTCATTTACTTCGCCAACGTAACCCAATAAATGGGCTGCGGAGTGTTCAGGATACCTGCGCAAGGTTCGGGTTTGGGTAAAGAAACCTTTATACAGGTGCATTTTCTCCTGCAAGGTTCCATAAGTTTCTGCCAATATCTGTTTTTGAAAAACAGAAGGTTTATATTTTGAATATGATTTTGCTTTGCTTAACCGTTGATTTACCTGCTGTTTTGTTAAATTTAGCATTTTGCACAGTTGCAACGTATCAAACTCCCCAACCTGATTTGGTATTACCATTAAATCGTAGGTAGCTTCGTTATAAACCAATAGTGTACCATTACGGTCATATATTAATCCCCTCGAAGGGAATTTAACCACATATCTTAAAACATTGTTAGAAGCCGACAGTTTATAAGACTGGTCAATTACCTGAAGAAAAAAAAGACGGCCTATATAAACAAGAATAAGCAGGCTAAAAATACTCCCTACAATATATTTTCTGTTTATTAACGAATTCACAATTAATTATTTTCTAAAAATAATGTACTGGCTTAAAAGAATTAACATACTAGTAAACAATGTGCTTAAAAAAGTTCGAAGTAAAACAAAATGATATGAGTTAAAATTAAAGACCTGCACAGTAAATAAAAATAGGTGGTGCAAAAATACTAACAAAAGGGTATATTTTAAAAACCAAGTAAACCCATAATAATAAATGCGAGGAAATGTCCCTACTTCATACCCATCGCGCGGGGCAATCGATTGTAATACAAACGACCTCAAAAACCCTATAAAAACTGTTGCCGAAGCATGCATACCAATAGTATCAGTAAACATATCGACCGACATGCCAAGCAAAAACGACATTAATATAACCAACCAACCGGGTGTTTCAAATGGTAAAAGCAGAATAAAAAGAATATACAAATATGGGTTTATATAGCCACTAAACTGTATGTTGTTTAAAACCCAAACCTGAAGAAGGATTAAAAACACAAATCGGAAAATATTTCGGGGCAATACCTTAATCATTGCTTGTAGTATGTTCTAAGTTTAATTGCTCTTTATTTAAATAATTTTTTATTACCATAACATGCGATAAATTTTTAAAGCCAACTGCAAGTCGCACTGTAACCGTCATAAAATCACTTCCCTTGGTTTCATTTACCCTTTCAACCACTCCAACAAGCTCTCCTTTTGGAAACATTGCCGAATATCCACTGGTTATAATGGTATCGTTTTTACTAACCGATATGTGATTGGGCAAATCGTACATGGTTACAAAATTACAATTTGTACCATCCCAATTTAACGAACCAAAATATCCCGAATGTTTAATCATAGCACTTATTCTTAAATTTCGGTTTAAAATGCTAATAACCGATGCATAATTATCAGATACATCTTTTACGATACCAATAACTCCATTTGCCGATACAACAGCCATCTCTTTACCAACACCTTGTTTTCTTCCCACATTAAGGGTAATATAATTATTCTGTTTATTAACCGAGTTATTAATTACCTGAGCAGGGATATAACTATATTTCTGTATATATAATGAATCTAAAACTTCAATAATCTTAATCCGGTTATCTTTATATGAAGATTTAGTCTTATTTCGGTAAGATGATAAGGCTTCACTTAACTCTTGATTTGCCTCTTTAAGCTCTACATATTGAAATACTGAATGAAAAGAGTTATATACCTTACCCGATACGCTTGATGATGAATTTAAAAATGATGCCCTATGATAATCATTATAACGAATAATTAGAATAATTGAGAAAGACTCTATTAAAACAAAGAGAATAAAGTAGTGGTACTTTAAAACAAAATTTAATAAGCTCCTCATCTAATCATATACTATTTAATTAAGAATGGAAATTTATCAGAATTCTTAAGTGCAATTCCGGTTCCTCTTGCTACAGCATGCAATGGGTCATCGGCCACATGAAACGGAATTTTTGTTTTCTCCGTAAACCTTCTTTCTAAACCTCGAAGCAAAGCCCCGCCCCCTGTAAGAAAAATTCCTTTTTGATAAATATCAGCATATAATTCAGGAGGCGTGTGCTCAAGTACTGCAAATATTGCAGCTTCTATTTTACTAATTGAACGATCTAAGCAATGTGCTACTTCCTGATACGATACAGGTATTTCAACTGGCAAAGCTGTCATTTGGTGAGGTCCTCTAACAACATAATCTGGTGGTGGCTCGTTTAAATCAGGCAATGCCGACCCTACATTAATTTTTATATCTTCAGCTGTTCTTTCTCCAATTTTAATGTTGTGCTGGTGGCGCATATATTCACGAATATCCGTTGTAAAATCATCGCCTGCAATACGTATTGATTGGTTGGCAACAATGCCTCCTAACGAAATCACAGCAATTTCTGTAGTTCCACCACCTATATCTACAACCATGTTGCCTTCAGGTGCTTCCACATCAACACCCATGCCAATTGCAGCTGCCATTGGCTCATAAATCATCTGCACATCGCGGCCACCTGCATGTTCTGAAGAGTCACGTACTGCACGAATCTCAACCTCGGTAGAGCCCGACGGAATACAAATAACAATTTTTAATGCAGGGCTAAACAGTTGGCGTTTATTGTTGTTTATCATTTTAATCATTCCGCGAATCATTTTTTCGGCGGCATCAAAATCTGCAATTACTCCATCTCGCAGCGGACGAACAGTTTTAATATTCTCATGTGTTTTACCATGCATTTGGCGTGCTTTTTCACCAATGGCAATAAGCTTTTGTGTTGTTGTATCAATAGCAACTATTGAAGGCTCATCAACAACTATTTTATCGTTATGGATAATTATTGTGTTTGCTGTTCCTAAATCAATTGCGATTTCCTGTGTTAAAAAAGAAAATAATCCCATTTTGTAAAGTTAAAAGTTGAAAGTTAAAAGCAAAATATAAAAAACTTCTATTTCAAAATCTTTTTTTACTCTTAATTTCTTTATAAAAAATATTAATGTTTAAAATGTCTAACCCCTGTAAATACCATTGCCAATTTATTGTCATCGCAATATTTTACCGAATCCTTATCGCGCATTGAACCACCGGGCTGCACAACAGCTTTTATACCGGCTTTGTGTGCAATTTCAACCGAATCGGCAAAAGGAAAAAACGCATCAGATGCCATTACTCCGCCCTCAATCCAATTCTCAAAGTTTTTTGCCTTTTCTATGGCTTGTTTTAATGCATCAACCCTCGATGTTTGTCCAACCCCGCTTGCCAACAGTTTTTTATCTTTTGCCAAAACAATGGCATTCGATTTTGTGTGCTTAACTAATTTTAGGGCAAATTCAAGGTCAGATAATTGGGTGTCTGTAGGACTAACTTCGGTAACAACCTTCATTTTATCTTTTGCTTCGGTAGCTCTGTCAGATTCCTGAACCAAAACACCATTCAGTATTGTCCTGAATTGAGTATTTGGCTTTTTACCTCGTTTATCTGTTAAAATAATTCTTTTATCCTTTTTTTTAAGCAGTTCCAAAGCCTCTTTTTTATAACTGGGGGCAATAACTACTTCATAAAATATTTTGTCAATCTCCTTTGCTGTTTCAAAGTCAACCTCAGTATTTGTTATCAAAATTCCACCAAATGCCGATACAGGATCGCCTGAAAGTGCCTCTTTCCATGCATCAATTAATTTAGGTCGTGATGCTATACCACAAGCATTATTATGTTTTAAAATGGCAAACGTAACCTCATTAAACTCATCAATAAGGTTTGTTGCTGCATCAATATCAAGTAGGTTGTTGTAGCTTATGGGTTTGCCACCTAAAACATCAAACGATGCATCAAAATTACCATAAAAAGATGCTTTTTGATGGGGGTTTTCACCATATCGCAATTCCATTTTTTGATTAAAAGCAGCCTTAAAAGCCGAACCTTGGTTATTGTCAAAATAGTTGAAAATTGCTGTATCGTAGTGCGATGATGTATTAAATGCCTCACGGGCAAAAAGCCTGCGCTGTTCAATTGTCGTTTCGCCTTTTTGCTCTTTTAGTAATGCATATAAATCGTTATACTGGCTCATGGAGCTTACAACAAAAACATCTTTAAAATTTTTTGCTGCTGCGCGTATTAGTGATATACCACCAATATCAATTTTTTCAATAATGTCTTGCTCCGGTGCTTTGCTTAAAACTGTATCTTCAAATGGATACAAATCAACTATTACCAAATCAATTTCATCAATATTGTATTCAGCCAACTGCTTTTTGTCTTCGGGGTTATCTCTACGCGATAAAATACCACCAAAAATATTTGGATGTAGTGTTTTTACCCTACCACCAAGTATTGATGTAAAATTGGTTAAATCTTCAACTTGTGTAACCTTTATACCCATGGCATTAATAAAACTGTATGTGCCACCAGTGGAAATTAAACCAACACCCAAACTATCAAGCTCTATAATAATTTTTTCAAGATTATCTTTATGATAAACTGAAATTAAAGCGTTTTTGATTTTTTTTGTCATATCATCTAAAAAATAAAAAACCTAACGTTATTCGGTTTTTTTATACACTATTTTTTACAGCTCACAAAGATAGAATTAAAATAGTTAAATAGTTAAAACTTAATTGCTAAACTGCAAAAAAAACAAAAGATTTTTAGGTGGTTTACATTAAGGGCATTTACCATCAAATACAAAAGCCACTTTTTAAGTGGCTTTTGTTTATCCCAATGAGCTTATTCGTTCCAATTTTTTTTGATCAATAATTCTAATTTTTCGTCCGCTAATAGTTATAACATCCTCACTTGCAAAGGTTGACAATGTTCGTATAGCGTTTGATGTTGTCATATTCGACAGGTTAGCTATATCTTCGCGCGAGAGGTAAATTTTTATTGTGGCATCATCATCTTCCAAACCATATGTATCTTTTAAAAACAATAACGATTCGGCTAATCTTCCCCTAATATGTTTTTGCGTAAGTGCTACTGTCCTACGGTTTGAAAAACCAAGGTCGGTAGCCAACGATCTGATTAATCCCAAAGCAAAATCACTATTTTTGCGAATAAATTTCATCAAATCATCCTTATCAATAATACAAATCACAGTATCTTCAAGGGCAACGGCCGTTGCAATATGGTTTTCTTCGGCAAATAATGCTCTAAAACCCATTAAACCAAATGGCTTTACCATTCTTACAATTTGCTCCCTTCTACCAACTCCTTCACGAAAAACCTTTACCTTCCCCTCGCAAAGAACCAATAAACCAATTGGCTCGTCTCCCTCTTTAAAAAGTACATCATTCTTTTTATAATATGCACACGAATGATTTTTTCTAGCGGATTCTTTCTCTTCCTGAGTTAAAAGAGTAAATATTGCATCAGGTGCATCAAAGCATTTTCCGCAATCAATATTTTTATGAATCATTATTACAAGTGTTTATGCTGAAAAACATATTAAAGTCCAAAAGTATAAAAACTAATTAAATATTATGATGCTATTGATAAATATTTTTCTGATTCTTATCATCGTTTTATTAAAAGCACAACATTCTCAACATGATGGGTGTGTGGAAACATGTCAACAGGCTGAACCTTAATAGTCTTATATAACCCATCCAGCAACTCTAAATCACGTGCTTGAGTAGCAGGATTGCAACTTACATAAACTATCTTTTTGGGCTTACAAAATAATATTGTATCAATTACTGATTTATGCATTCCGGCTCGTGGCGGGTCAGTAATAATAACATCCGGCGTTCCATTTTTTTCAATAAACTCTTTATTAAGCACATCTTTCATATCGCCGTCAAAAAAGTTTGCGTTAGTAATGTTGTTTGTTTCAGCATTTTGTTTAGCATCTCTTATTGCATCTTCAACATACTCTATGCCTATAACAGTTTTGCAATTTTTTGATAAAAAACAGGCAATGGTTCCTGTGCCTGTATATAAATCGTAAACAAGCTCATTACCCTTTAATTGTGCAAATTCACGTACTATTGAGTACAATTCAAATGCCTGTGTTGAGTTGGTTTGGTAAAACGATTTTGGACCTATTTTAAACCTAAGCCCTTCCATCTGTTCATAAATACAGTCGTTACCATTATATAAATGTACAACCTGATCGATAAATGAATCATTAAGTTTTAGATTAATAATATAATTAAGTGATGTAATCTGTTTGTCAAACTCATCTTTTAAAAATTGCATAACTTTTTGTATGGATTCTTTATTGTTTTCGCCAAAAATTACAATTACCATTACCTCACCTGTGGTTGAAGTTCTGATAACCAAATTTCTGAGTAAACCAATATTATTACGCTGACTGTAAAAAGTAAGGTTATTTTTCAATGCAAATTCCTTTACAGCCAAACGTATTTTATTGCTTGGTTCGGGCTGCAAATAACAATGCTCAATATCAACAATTTTATCAAACAGCCCCGGAATATGCAAACCAAGTGCGTTCATATCCTTAGGTTCATCATCCATCTCCTCTTTTGCAAGCCACCTATGCGACGAAAAAGTGTATTCCATTTTGTTGCGGTAATATTGTGTATTCACGCTACCCAAAATCGAATCTATTTCGGGTAATTCAATTTTGCCTATGCGTGTCAACGAATCAACAACCTGTTGGTGCTTAAACTCTAACTGCTTGTTATAGGGCAATATTTGCCATTTGCAACCACCGCAAACCCCATAATGACTGCAAAATGCTTTTTCTCTTGTTTTTGAATATTCATAAAAATTGACAGCCCTTGCCTCCATGTAATTTTTTCGCTTTTTTATTACCTGCAAATCAACCACATCGCCGGGTACTACATAAGGTACAAAAATCACTTGCTCGTTGTACT
Organism: uncultured Bacteroidales bacterium; assembly: GCA_965370965.1. Lineage (GTDB taxonomy): Bacteria > Bacteroidota > Bacteroidia > Bacteroidales > SZUA-534 > GH45. Next base: position 3,939 of record CBDUWQ010000016.1, on the reverse strand, counting down.
TTGCTATTGCTTTACCTTCGGCTGCAACCCCTGTTATTTCTATTTTTTCAAAAAAAGGCTTTTTCTTTTTCCTTCGTCCCACTTTTTTGCTGTTTTACTTTTTTTTTTTGCAAATATGGCAAAACATTTTTTGTTTTTAAGGCTATCTTGCAAATAAAGCTTTTACGATTACCTTTGTTTACTGCAAACCACAATAAACAATTGTAAATAATGAAAACTATTATTATAGTTTTAAGCATATTTGCTTGCTCATTAAACTTAATGGCAATACCGGCGCAAACAAAACAAAATAAAAACACACAGCATCATTCATCATCTCATTTAACAGATAGTATTTATTCTCTGTTAAATAATAACTTTTATGATACTACCGTTATGGATGCCCTGTTTATTAGCATAATAAAAAACAGGAGGAGTCTTAAGGATGCTTACCTTCCATTATTAAAAAAATACGTTGAAAAATGTAAAAAAGCAGGATATACAAAAGGGCAAATGCAGGCCAACGACAGAATTGGTTTACAATACAGGTTTAATACTGAGTTTGATTCATCAATTTATTACCACAATCTGTCTTTAAAAATAGCACTTCAACTTAACGACAGTAATCAGCTTTATTACAATTACAACAATTTGGGACAAGCACACCGTTTACAAGATTTTAACGTGCCGGCAATTAATTATTATCACAAAGCCCTTAAAATTACAGAAGCGCTAGGCAATCTAAAATCATCATCGCATACAATGAATAGCCTTGGGGCAACATACGTTGTTCAAAAAGATTTTGATAAGGCTATGCACTACTTCAAAAAATCGGAAGTAATAGCAAAAAAAATAGGCGACAAACGAACCCTTGCCTATAATTATGGATCAATGGGTGAAGTTTTTCTTTTGCAAAACCAAAACGATTCGGCTATGCAGTATTTTATAAAATCGCAAAAACTAATAGTTGAACTCGGTAGCAAACGGGGATATGCAGTTTCTGTACATTTAATTGGGCAGGCTTATTATGCCATGGGCAATTTGGTCAAGGCTGAATCTTATTTACGTAAAGCATTAAACATGCACAACAATGATAAAAACACCAGATACCAAACCTTATGCAATGCCTATTTAGGAAAAATAAAAACAGATTTAACCCAATTTGACAGTGCCGAGTTTTATCTGATAAAAGCTAAAGATATAGCCGAATCTATCCACTCTTACGAGAACTTAATTCTTACTTATAATTCGCTGTTTACTCTTTACAAAAATTCCACCAACTGGGAAAAGGCACTTTTTTCACTCCAACAAAGTAATTCGTACCAAGACAGCATAATAAGCATAGCCAACAACAGGCAAATACAATCGCTTGAAATACAATACGAAACCCGCCAAAAAGAGCAACAAATAAAACTACTGTCGGTTGAAAACCAAATAAAAAACCAACGCATTAAACTAGGTTTAGGCTTAATAATAGCACTTTTGGTAAGTATTTTTTTAGGGTTTTACATGTACTTTTTGCGAAAAAAGCAAGCAATTATGCAGCAAGACAAATTAAAACAACAGCTAATGCTTTCGCAAATGAACCCTCACTTTATATTTAATGCCCTAGCCAGTATTCAAAGTTTTATGTATAAAAACGATGCAAAAAAAGCTGCTGCATATATGGGCAATTTTGCATCGCTTTCGCGCTCAATTTTAAATAATTCAGATGCCGAAAGCATTACGCTTGATGAGGAGATAAAATCGCTTACTAACTATCTGGAATTAGAAAAAATGAGAATGAACTCTTCATTTAACTATAAAATAAATATGCCCAATGAAATTGATGCCGAATTTATTAATATACCCCCAATGATGCTGCAACCATTTATTGAAAATGCCATTAAGCACGGTTTAAAAAATAGTGTAAACAATGCATTGCTTACATTAACTTTTTCGGAAACCGAAACTCGAATTAATGTTGAAATTACCGACAATGGCATTGGCATAAACAAAGCTTTACAAAACAAAGACCCAAACCACAAATCAAAAGCCACAGATATTTTTAAGCAACGCATGAAAATATTGCAGAAAAAATACCGCAATATCCCCGACCCCATAATTCAAGACATGTCGGAAAAAGGGCTAAATGGCACAAAAGTAAATATTTGTTTGCCCATAATATCAGAGTAATGTACATTTGCCTGCCATAAATATAAAAACAAATGATAAAAGCAGTAATTATTGACGATGAGCAGTCTCTTAGGGAAGTAAACCGCTCATTGCTGAATGATAATTTTCCGCAAATTAAAGTAGTTGGCGAAGCCGATTCTGTTGATTCGGGAATTGAACTTATACAAAAAACCCAGCCCGACATTGTACTGCTTGATATTGAAATAAACGGCGGAACAGGTTTTAATATTCTACAAAAAGTAAAACCTTATAATTTTAAATTGGTTTTTATTACTGCCTATAACCAATTTGCCATTAAAGCCATAAAATTTAGTGCAATTGACTATATTTTAAAACCTATTAACGAATTTGAGTTTGTAAATGCCATAGAAAATGCCATTACCGGCATTAAAACCAAAGACATGGAAAAACAGGTAAATAATTTTTTTGAGCACTACGAAAAAAAGACCCAGTCGAAAAAAATTGTTTTGCGAACAACCGAGGCTATGCATATTATTGATGTTTCGGATATTATTTACTGTAAAAGCGACAATACATACACAACATTCTATTTGTTGGACAAAAAAAAGATATTGATTTCAAAACCCATTAAAGAGTATGCTGAAATACTGGAGGACTATAACTTTTTGCGCCCGCACCAATCGTATTTAGTAAACTTAAACTGTATTAAAAAAGTTGATAAAACCGATGGCGGATTTATTATTATGAACAACGGCAGTGAAATCCCAATATCTTCAAGAAAAAAACAATCGTTAATGCAAGTATTATCGAAACTGTAGCAAATTTATCATCCCTCAATCTTGCATGCTGCTTATAAGCCTGAAAGATAAGCACCATGCGCAGTTGCCATATAGTTTTTGCTATTACCATCATATTCAGTGCTTGTCCGAAAACTCAGTCTTTGACCTGTCTGCAGCAGGCAGGCGCAAAACTTTAGCTCACGAACACAAATAAAATAAAAATATTTGTGAGTAATTTGGCATTTTCTTGCAAAGACTATTTAGCCTGAATAATTCATAAACTTTTTGAAAAAGCAGTTAACATATTGATTATCACAACAAAAGGGTATTTTAGTAAAAAAATTAATTTTTGAAAAAGTTTCCAAGTGCATTTATTTTAATGCATCTGTTTCGTTACGAAACCCTTGAAATATAAAGATATATCGGCGGTTTCCGATGCCTTACAGCTACATCAAACTAAACGCATGAATTATTCAGGTTAGCACTATTTGTCAAATGCACTATATTTTTGTCATGTGTTCGTGTTTAATTATTCTTTGTTATAAACCAGTCAAAAAAGGCAGTCATTAGTTTTTCGGTTTCGGCATTATAAATGTCCACCTTTACTCTTATAATAACTCGCCCTTTGTTCTGTAATTCTTCATAAATCCTAATTACATCAGTATTAACAAAATCTGCTTTTGAATAAATATGTCCATTCCCAGGTTTACTATATTTTATTTCTGCTCTTCTAACAACTGGAATAATATCTAATTCAAACTTTTTAAAATTATTCAAAAGAAATTCTCCACTTGTCGATTCTGCCAATGCAAATAGAACGCTTGCGTGTATAGTCCCAAGATGATTCAGATATTCCTTATTCTCTTCTATTTTCAATACATATTTAACATTATCTGATTTCTGTATCCTTAGGAATTTATTAAATGGGATTTCTGTTATATTCATGCTATCTCTTTTTTTTGTAATTTGTATTCGTCTTCCCAGCTTAGGTCTAACGGCAGTTTGTCTAAAAACCACCGATTTAAGATAATATTCAACCAAATAT
>CBDUWQ010000015.1:0-37639 GCA_965370965.1 uncultured Bacteroidales bacterium | reverse complement strand
TAGCCCTACAATGGTTTCAAACACTCATAGGGCTATATTTTACACATTTTATTTAGGGCTTTAAAAAACTATTATCGGATTTTGCGTTTTGACCTTGATTTTCTTATTTCGTTAAATTTCACTCCAATCATAACTTCATGCGAGCCAAAACTCTGTTTTCCGTATTGCGATAAAGAGACATCATAAGAGTATCCTATATTTACCAAATCGTTATAATTATATCCTATAAAAATAATTACCGACTCGGGGTTATTAAATGTATATCGGAAACCTGCCCCGCCCCATACCATTTTTTGATATATGGCACGTACATTAATATCAGTAATAAAATCGTATCCGGGCGATGCTTTCACTAAAAATGATGGATAGATATCAAAATTACGGTTTAAGTTATACTTGTATCCACCCTGAATGTTAAAGTATGGTTTTATTCGCTCTTGTATCAACTCGGCTTCTTCAAATTGTTTTAAAAGTGTTGTATTATTAAACATTAGGTGGTTAAAAGTAAATCCAAAAAAGTATTGCGATGTGTATAGGTATAAGCCTAATGAACCATCGGGCATAAACTTGGCTGCGCTTGAACCATATTCATTAACAATAGGGTCTATTTGACCATTCTCAGGCTTTAATATTGACAAGTCAACTTTATTTTGAATCATGCCAAGTGATAATCCCATTGACAAACGTATATCGCCTGATATGCGTAGGTTATATGCATATGATCCGTAAAATCCCATATACGAGATAGGTCCAATTACATCATTAAAAATATAACCACCGTAACCCATGGGCATGGTTTTATGAGGTCCATAGCCGCCCAGCATATAGGTTTGTGGCCCGTCGGGTGTTCCAACCCATTGCGAGCGATAGTTCATTTTTATTTGCCAATAATCGTGAGTTCCACCAATTGCAGGGTTTAGCGCATAATCGTTAAACATATACTGCGAAAACTGAAACATGGGTTGTGCATTACCTAACTGCGATATTGCCAACAATGCTATAAATAGTATTTTATTAAGTGTCTTCATATACTAATATTTTTGCCCATTGATAGTTATTTGTCACTATTGTTTAATTGTTGTTATAGTGTACCTTAATAAATATCTCAGTCATGGGCTGTTTCATAATTATCTAATTATTGAAATTGGTCCTGTTAATGTTTGAGTTCCCATATCATTATCACTATATTTAATAATAAAGTAATAAGTTCCTGAAGGAAGTTGTTTCCCTTTCATGCTTTCGCCATTCCATTCGTTTCCTTCATAGTTTCCATTGTTGTGTTCCCATACCAATCCGCCCCAGCGGTTAAATACTTGTACAGTAACATTATCGTATCCATTTATACCTGGCAGTTTCCATAGTTCATTTACACCATCTCCATTTGGAGAGAATCCTTTTGGTGGGTCAAATTCAGGAAGTACAATTATGCTGGACGTATCATACAAAATACATTTTTGTGTTGAGTATATATCGTTATCAATTATAATAGTATCATATACCGTAAAGTTAGCATCCATCATAGGTCTTGCAATTACTACATTAGTATCAGGTGGCGATGGATCCCATGAAATATCTCCCATAGTTACAACAGACCATGTAAATTTATGAGTTACATTAAATCCGTCTTCCTCGGTATAGGTAACTTCAGGCTTGTCTGCTTTTAAAACAATCTCATTGCCTACAAATATCTTCTCCTCATCGTCTTGAATATAAGCTATAAGCGTATCAATTGTATAGCGTCCTACTATTACCGTATCACGGTCGGCACAATATTTATTTTCTGCAAGGTTGTAATAAATTCTAGCCTCGGCAACAAACTCTTGCGATGTTCTTGATGCCACATCAACAGAAGCTCTGTTTGGTGCTCCAATAATATACTCAGTATTATTCCAAATTACAGAATCGGCTCCTGTAACATTTGCAAATATGGCAACAGTGTCATATGGGCAAATGTAATCTTTACTTAAACCTGAATTTAATACGTATGTGTTGTCAATTAGTATATAATTATGGTGTGGCATAATAGTATCAAAAGTATTATCACAGCCTAAATTATCGGTAACTTTCACAAAATGATTTCCGGCAAGAGCATTTTCAAGCGTATCGTTTGTATGGGCAGGGTTGTTATCCCACCTATAGCTATAGGTAATAACCTCGTCGTTCCAAGTAGGCGACACCTGATTGAAATATCCCATTTCAATTATAACGGCCATTTTACCATCATAACTATAATTGTTACAAGTTGCTGAATCAATAATTTTAAACTCAGGAATTATTTGAGGTGATTCTGATAAGAATGTAAACGGAATATCATCGCTTTTACAACCATAATTATCATAAACCCTTAAATAGTATTTATTTACCGGAATTGTGTCAAATAGTGGGTTATCTTCAGGTCCTATAACCGGTTGTTTATCTGAGTCTAATAACCAATATGTAAAGCCGGTATTAATACCACCACTTACGTTTGAAAATACAAATGAACCTGTACTATCGGTGTAGCAATGGTTAAATACTGTATCGGTAATTTCAAAGGTTATATTGTCGAATTGAGTAACTTCAACCGTATCAACACGCTTACATCCTTCATTATCGGCAACATGTGCAATATAAACTCCTGCCTGTATATTTTTAACTGTATCGGTATTTGCTATTGTATTTTCCGATTCATTAACCCAGTTAAATACATAAGGGGTTACACCATCTTTAGCGCCTGTAATTATTTCGCTGCCTGCTGAGGTTCCATAACATAACTCAGAACCTATTGATTTAGCATCGATTGAGAAATTGGAATTATCAGGTAAATCCATTGAATCGCGTACTATACAACCATTACCATCGGTAATAATTGCCGTATAATTTGCTATCCATAAATTACGTATAGTATCGGTTGCAACCGAATCGGCAACAGGGTATCCTTCCCAATCGGGCGATGCCCATGATGTACTGTATGTACCAACACCTGTTCCGCCTAAAACATTTGCCACATAAATTTCTCCTGTGCTATCGATACAACTTGTAGCTGTATAAATAAAATCAAATGTTATAGTATCAGGTTGTGTTATTTCAATTGTATCGTATATAATACTATTAATGTCGTCGGTAATTGTTAAGTAATAATCGCCGGCACTTAAATTTGATATTATATTGCGAGTTGAATCGATATCCCAATTATCATTGCCCCATGTGTATTGATAACCGCTTTGCGAACCGCCTTGTGCCATAATTTCAATATAACCGTTGGTATCGCCGTAACACGCAACATTAATTATTTGAATAGTGTCGTAATTAAGGGTATCCCTTGATATATAAACACTATCAAATTGCATACAGGTTTCGCCGTCTTTACGATTGTTTTTTAATGTAACATAGTATAAGCCTTCACACAATCCACCTTTTATTGAGAAACCATCGGTTATTCGTATAGTATCTGTCTCTCCCACTTGGGTCATGCCTGCATCAAACCAATCAACATAGTATTTGTCAACCTGCATGGTGTCGCCTGCAGTAGGTCGTATTGTAGCCGAACCAAGGCAGAAATTATCAGATTGTGTATAATTGTCGCGGTGCGATAGGCTATACTTAAGAGCATCTTTATCGGTAATTATTACGGTATCAATTTTTTTACACCCTTTTGTGTTTTCTGTTATTGTTATTGTATGTGTGCCAATACATAGTGTTTTATTTGTATCGCCAACATAGCCATCGCTCCAAAGAGCAGTATAATTAACAAGTGGATTTACAGAATCGGGGTGTGTAACAAAGTTAATAAATGCTTTACCGTCGCATATATCTTCACATAAAACATGATGTTCAATTGTAAAGTCAAAGTCTAAACCGCTATCGTCTCCAATAATAATGGTATCGTAAGCCTCACAGCCTAATGAATCGATAACTTGAACCACAAATATATCAACCCAAAGTTTTGAGGCGGAATCGGTATTTTGCCCTTCAATTATTTGGCTTGGATTTGATTCAAGATACCAGTTATAAGCATATGGAGCTACTCCACCTGTTACGGTAACTTTTGCCCACCCTGTAGAATCGGGACAAGTAGTTTTACCCTGAGTTATTGCAAGGGTAATTGGTTCGGGTTCAAAAATATGAATACTATCTAAATACGTACAGTTATTATTGTCAACTACGGTTAAATAATACCAATCGGGTTTGGCATGTACCAAATTCGAGTCGGTAGTAATCTGCTCGCCCATGCTGTTTTTCCATAAGTAACTATATGGGTTAACACCACCGGTAATTAAGGCATAAAAGCTAACCGAATCTTTGCCTACACAAACAATGCTATCGGTAAATACCCATTGGTTTGTAATTGCATCTGGCTCAGTAATTGTAAATGATGTATCGCGCTTACACTGGTTGGCATCTTCAACAACTATATTGTAATTGCCTGCAAAAGCATCATTTAACAGCGAATCGGTATCGCCTGTTTCCCAAAGGTATTTGTATGGTTTTTCACCATTAGTACCATGAACCAAAATTGCACCGTTGTTTGCACCATTACATAAAACATTGGTAATATAATCTAAAGTAATAGTCATGCTCGATGTATCGGTCATATTCATTGAGTCGCGTACCGTACAACCGTTGGCATCGGTAACAATGGCAACATAATTGGCTACCCAAAGGTTACGAATGGTATCGGTTGCATATGTAGTATCGGCCGCCGGGTAATTATCCCAATCCGGAGAAGCCCAATTGGTTGTATATGTTCCAACTCCTGTTCCGCCTTTAATATCGGTAACATTCATTGTTCCAACGCTACCGCCGCAATTGGTTGGTGTAAATTCAAAAGCAAAAGTAATTGAATCGGGTTGTGTAAGTACAACTGTTTCAACGGTATCGCAGCCGTTTGCATCGGTAATGGTTACAATATAATTACCATCTAAAAGGTTAACCGCTAATGAATCGGTTTGCCCGTCGGGCCATAAATAGCTGTAAGGCTCGGTTCCACCTGTTGGCGTAACTGCTGCTGTGCCTGTGGCATCGCCGTAGCATAATGGTTCGTTAATAATATTATGTGTAGCTTTCAAACTATCGGGCTGGGTAATAACTGCTTCAATAATCATTGAGCATGTATTGGCATCGGTTACTGTAACGTAATGTGTTCCGGCACCAAGTGCTAATGCATCTTGTGCGGTTTCACCATTACTCCATAAATAGGTAATTGGGTCAAGCCCGTTGTTTACTGTTATATAAGCAGCTCCATTGGTGCTGCCTGCACATAGTATATTTTTTGTACTGTCAAGTATAACTTCCAAATCAGAGTTATCAATAACTGTAACCGATTCATATAACTCGCATCCGTTAAAGTCAGATACGGTAACATTGTAAATGCCTGCCGGCAGGTCAATTGCAATTGAGTCGGTTGTTGCTGCCACATCGTCCCATAAATAGTTATATGGATGAAGGCCTGCAAATGGTGTTCCACCCGAAGGAGTAACTACCACCGAGCCTGTTGATACGCCGCAACCTGTTTGGGTAGAGTCTTTTGTTGCAGTTAATACGGTTGGCTGGTCAATAAAAATGCTATCATCAACCGAGCATAAATAGGCATCTGTAATATTAATAAAATTATAACCGTAAGGTAAATTTGTTGGTTTATCAATTTGGCTTATTGTATCGCCGTTAACAACTGTCCAAATATATGTGTATGGTGCTGTTCCTCCTACACCCTCAACTTCAGCCATACCGGTACTGTCGCCAAAACATAATACATCGGTACTATCAATTTTAGATATTTTAAGAGAATCAAGATGAGGAATTGTATAAAAATCGGTAGTGCTACAAGTATTTGCATCGGTAATTATAACTGTGTATGTACTATCGCCACATACATCTGGTAAAGTATCATCGGTTCCTATTAAGCCGCCACCTGACCAATCAAAAGTAAAGCTTCCTGCCCCATTTTCAAAGTCAACCCTTACCTCGCCATCGCAGGTTCCGGCACACGATATTGGATTAACCATAGTAAATCCTGTAATTACCATATCGCCTTTATCAACCATAGTTATGGTAGTATCTAACGAGCAAAGCAATGAGTCGGTAATAGTAATTACATAATTTCCTACTGCAAGTGGTGTAATTGGATTAGCAGTTGGTGCACCATCCTTTTTAAAAGTATAGGCATCGGTTACGGTAGCAGGTGTGCCACCGGTTGGTGTTATTGTTATAGTACCTGTTTGGTTGTTACAATCGGTCGAATCAATAATAATATTTGTTATACTTAATGGTGCTAATGGCTGAGTTATTGTAACCGAACCTATGGTATTACAGTTGTTTTTATCGGTTACTGTAACAGTATATGTTCCAGCAGGTAAGCTATCTACTTCTTTTGTTATAGAGTTATCTCCATCATCCCATAAATAGGTAAAACCACCTGCACCATCGCTTGCGTTAACTCTTACCATACCTGTACTGTCGCCAAAACAGCTAATATTGGTTGAATCAAAAGCTATTACAATTGGGTCGGGTTCTAATACCGAAACAAAAGCTGTATCGGTGCAACCTTTTGCATCAGTTACAACAACCCAATGGTCGCCTCCACATAAATCAACAGTATCATTCGTTAGTCCATTACTCCATTCATAATTATTAAATGGAGGGGTTCCGCCTATAGCCGATGCTATCGCCCGTGCATCGCACTCTCCATAACAATTGGTACGTAACCCTATAGGTACGGTATATGTTGTTGATGAATTATCTTTAATTGGATAGTTTATATCGCCCGATGCAAATACTATATATTTATTATCACCTTGTTGATTTGTATCAAGAAATGTAATTAATGCTTTTGTAAGATATCCTTCAGAACCACCAAAAGTATCTTCAATTCTTAATGACCAACCGCCTTCAGCCGGATCAAATCCTTCAAATATGCTCCAGTAATCTGTAGCATCATATTCTCCCTCAATTGGGTTAGCCGACTCTTTAAAATCGCATAAATTAAAGGCTCCTGAGCTGGTTCCGGTATTTAAACTAAATGTTAAACTGTCAATTGTATTTGTCCAAATATCCCATGGGTCGCAACCATCTGTTGCCGAATTGTAGCTATATAATTTTAACTCGGTAAATCCATCGGGGGCAACTAAATAAAAAGCTAATTGCGAAATATCGGGATGGTTAACCCAAAAAGATACATTTATTTCGGTATGAGTAGTATCAATTAGGTATGGCGATAACCCTCCTACTGATGCTATTAATTCGGGTGCAAGGTTAATTATCATTTCATCAGAAACATTAGCACAAGTGGCATTAGATACTGTCATTGTAAGGGTAACTGTGCTGGCTGCCCTATCTGCATCAGAAATTGTATAAGTCGGATTTTGAGCTTCATCATCATCAAATCCTGTGCCGTCACCTGTTGTACTGTTTATCCAACTAAGGGTAGTATTGTTATTTGCAAATGCATCACTAACTGTATAATCATATGCATCATAACATAAAGTAGTGTCAACTCCGGCATATGGTTCAGGAGCAGGAACTACTGTAACCGCAACTGTTTGGCATGTCGAATTGCCACAGCCATTTTGCCATCGTCCGTAATATGTTGTTGTAATAGTAGGTGCAACAATCAAATTATTGCCTGTACCTACTGATGTGCCACCACATGAAGTTATGTACCACTCAAATGTTGTGCCTGAACCACCTGTATATGATAAGGTGGTAGAAGCTCCTGCACAAATTGTTGCAGGAGTAGCCGATACCGAGGTTGGTGCAACCGGTAACGGATTTACTGTAACCGTAACTGTTTGGCATGTTGAATTGCCACAACTGTTGGTTTCCCATCGTCCATAATATGTTGTTGTAACAGCAGGCGAAACTGATAGATTATTGCCTGTGCCTTGTGATGAACCGCCACACGAGCCTGTGTACCAAGCAAATGTATCGCCCAAACCACCTGTATATGACAATGTGGTTGAACTGCCTGCGCAAATTGTTGCTGGCGTTGCTGATACCGAAGTTGGTGCAATCGGTTGAGGATTTACAGTAACTGTAACTGTTTGGCACGTTGAATTGCCACAGCCATTTTGCCATCTACCGTAATATGTTGTTGTAACAGTAGGTGCAACAATCAAATTATTGCCTGTACCTACTGATGTGCCTCCACATGAAGTTGTGTACCACTCAAATGTTGTGCCTGAACCACCTGTATATGATAAGGTGGTAGAAGCTCCTGCACAAATTGTTGCAGGAGTAGCCGATACCGAGGTTGGTGCAACCGGTAACGGATTTACTGTAACCGTAACTGTTTGGCATGTTGAGTTGCCACAATTATTGGTTTCCCATCGTCCGTAATATGTTGTTGTTATAGCCGGTGAAACTGACAGGTTGTTACCTGTACCTGCCGATGTGCCGCCGCATGAACTGGTAAACCATGCAAATGTATCACCTGAACCGCCCGTATATGATAAAGTGGTAGAAGCTCCTGCACAAATTGTTGCGGGTGCGGCCGATACCGAGGTTGGTGCAACCGGTAACGGATTTACTGTAACTGTAATTGTTTGGCATGTTGAGTTACCGCAGCTATTTTCCCATCGTCCGTAATATGTTGTTGTAACACCAGGTGTAACCGATAAGTTATTGCCTGTGCCAACCGATGAGCCGCCACACGAGACTGTGTACCATGCAAATGTTGTACCCGAGCCACCTGCATATGATAAAGTGGTAGAACCTCCAACACAAAACTCGGTTGGTGTAGCAGAAACTGAAGTTGGCGCAATGGGTAGTGGGTTTACATTAACAGTAATTGTTTGGCATGTAGAGTTGCCACAGCTATTGGTTTCCCATCGTCCGTAATATGTTGTGGTTACTGTTGGTGAAACTGACAGGTTATTACCTGTACCTACAGATGTACCTCCACATGAAGCTGAGTACCATGCAAATGTTGTACCTGAACCGCCTGTATATGATAATGTAGTAGATGTGCCTTCGCAAATTGTTGCCGGGGTGGCTGATACTGATGTTGGTGCAATCGGTAGGGGATTTACTGTAACCGTAACTGTTTGGCATGTTGAATTGCCACAGCCATTTTCCCATCGGCCATAATATGTTGTTGTTGCAGCCGGAGAAACAGATAAATTATTACCTGTACCTGCCGATGAGCCACCACAAGAGCCTGTGTACCACTCAAATGTATCGCCCAAACCACCTGTATATGACAATGTGGTTGAACTGCCTGAGCAAATTGTTGCTGGCGTTGCTGATACCGAAGTTGGTGCAACCGGTTGAGGATTTACAGTAACTGTAACTGTTTGGCATGTTGAATTGCCACAGCCATTTTGCCATCTACCGTAATATGTTGTTGTAACAGTAGGTGCAACAATCAAATTATTGCCTGTACCTACAGATGTGCCGCCGCATGAAGCTGAGTACCACTCAAATGTTGTGCCTGAACCACCTGTATATGATAAAGTGGTAGAAGCTCCTGCACATATTGTTGTAGGAGTAGCTGATACTGAGGTTGGTGCAACCGGCAATGGATTTACTGTAACTGTAACCGTTTGGCATGTGGAGTTTCCACAACTGCTAGTTTCCCATCGTCCGTAATATGTTGTGGTAGCAGCAGGTGAAACAGAAAGATTATTGCCCGTTCCGGCAGATGTTACGCCACATGAGCTTGAATACCACTTAAATGTATCACCTGAACCGCCTGTATATGACAATGTTGTAGATTCTCCTGCACAAATTGTTGTTGAGGATGCTGATACCGAAGTTGGTGCAACCGGTAATGGGTTTTCACCCACAGTTACAGTACCGTACTTTTTTTCACAATTATTGACGTCTTTAACCCATACAATATAATCACCCGGCGAAAGGTTTGAAATGGTTTTTGTACCTAAAGTTCCATATGATGGCACTCCTGCTACCTCTACTCCATAATAATAATCAGTGCCCGAAGGTGTACCACCTGTAACTGTACCAACAGTAATACTACCGTTTGATGAGCCTTCACAACTTTTTATGCTTGTAACATTTGAAATAGAAATATTATCGGGTCTGCCATCATCAACTAAATATTCATTATTGCCATTGTTTAAAGGATAATAATAGAAGTTATCGTAAACTTCGCAACCATTATTATCGGTAACAGTTACCACATAATTGGCTATGCCTAACTCGGCAGGCGTTGTTTTTGTACTATGCGAATATGCCGGATTGCCATTGCTCGACCAGTTATATGTATAACTTGATGTACCTCCAGTTTCTGATGCTTTTAAACTTAAATCATTTCCATCGGGACAGGATACATCTGTGTTTACTTCAATTGTTACACTATAAGCAGCCGGCTGGCCAACAAGCTGGTTTGATTTTGTTGTATAGTTCTGATTATAACCTGTTTCGCTTACTCTTACAGTATATGTGCCAGGCGGTAGTGTAAAGTCAAGATTATTGCCTGTAGCTCTTCCCACTTCGGTACCGGTACTTTGGCTAAATATTGTAATATAATAACTTCCTGCAGGAGCAACAGCTACATTTAAATTGCCGTCTTCTTTTGAACCATCGCCTGGGTCTGTGTCTGTATAACATAACGCATCGGTAATTGTAGTATTAATTGAGCTTATTGCTTTTGCTCCCGGCTTAAGTTCAGTAACCAAGTTGTAGTTTAATCCACCCGATTTAAAGGATTTTTCATAATTGGCAACCCTAATAAGTGAAGTGCCCGGGTTAATATTTAAATTATTTGAGGATGAAACATCCCATTGTTTAGTAATTATTTCAGATTTGCCTAACTCTAAACCTCTATTACTATTACCTGTTGCAACAAAAGAGTATGCTTCAATAGTTTTATCGTTGGTATTAACATTACCTTTTTCAAGGTAAATATCTTTACGTGTTATAATATCCGATTCAATTTTCCATGAACCATTTTTACCATTAAAAACAATATTTGAATTTAGCTTAACAGGTATATCAATTGTCTGTTTTTGTGATGATGCAAAAACAATATCTCCTTTAAATTTATGAATATCGGCTTTTTCAGACACTTTAATTGAGCCATATATTTCAATGGTTTTGTTACCCTTAATTGTAACAGGGGTTAATACCTCAAGGTTATTTACTATAGCTGCATTTTTTATTTTTATAACATCGTTAATTGTTAATGCTGAGTTTGCATCAATAAATACATTGTTATTTTTGGTTGGTATATTAGCTCCACCGACACCACCGCTTGTGGTAGCCCAATGTGCAACATCATTCCAATTACCGGCACCATTAACCCAAAAAAGGTTTTTTTGAGCAAATAAATGTAAAGCGGTAAACAATATGAAAGCAAAAATTAAAGTAAGTTTTCTCATAGTAATTTATATTGAGATTTTCAAATAGAGTTCGGTATAATTAAAAACAATTCAAGTAATTTATTAACAATATGTACAAATATATAATAAAAATAACATGTTAAGCTACGCTTTTGATGATTCTCGCTTTATATTATTTGAATGTAGCAATATTTAGAATAAAACATAATTAACAGGTTATTTTATATAAGTATGTTACGATATTGAATGAAAACAGGTTGTGGTTTTAGTCAAAGAGATAAGGATGTTTGTCATTTTTTAGTAGCACCTTTTGGTTTAATGCGCCGCATTATTTCTGATGAGAATAAGAAATCATCCAGTTCTTTATTTCCCGATTTTAATAAAATGTCTTTTGTGCCATGCCACCACGACATTCCTTTATATATAAACACAATGCTGTCGGAAATTGCAAGAGCCGAGTTCATATCATGCGAATTTACTACTGTTGTTATATCGTATTCGTATGTGATTTCACGAATCAGGTTATCAATTAATATTGCAGTTTGGGGGTCGAGTCCTGAATTTGGCTCGTCGCAAAACAGATATTTGGGGTTAAGTGCAATGGCACGGGCAATAGCAGCACGTTTTTGCATACCACCGCTAAGCTCCGCCGGAAATTTTTTGTTTGAGCCTTCTAACCCTACCCTCTCAAGACAGAATTCTGCCCTTTCAAGTTTTTCAGGATATGTTTTTTTTGTAAACAAATCAAGGGGGAACATTACATTTTCTTCAATAGTTGCCGAATCAAACAGGGCGCTCCCTTGAAATAGCATACCAACCTGTTTTCTGACTTTTATTTTCTGTTTTTCTTTTAGTTGAATAAAGTCAATATCGTCAAATAATATTTCGCCACTATCAATGCTGTGTAGCCCCACAAGCGATTTTAACAAAACCGTTTTGCCCGAACCGCTTTTGCCTATAACCATGTTTACTTTTCCGGGCATAAATTTTGTCGATACGTTTTTAAGTACTTGGCTTTCCTGAAATGTTTTATTAATATTTTTTACTTCAATCATGATAATAACAGTTGTGTTAGTATTAAATCGAACATTAAAATTAAAACGCTACTGTAAACAACAGCCCGTGTACTTGCTTTGCCAACTTCTAAAGCCCCGCCTACTACATAATACCCTTGATATGCCGATACGGTTACAATTAAAAAAGCAAAAACAATACCTTTAATAATAGAGTAACCAACGTAATAAGATATAAATCCATATTTAATTCCTGTAATATAGTCTTTAACAGCCAAAGCATCGGTAAAAACGGATGAAAGCCAACCTCCACCAATACCTACAATCATACTTATTAAAACCAAAAAAGGGATAAAAAACATAAATGCTAATATTTTTGGCGATACTAAAAATGCAGATGAGTTTATTCCCATAATTTCTAATGCGTCAATTTGTTCGGTAACGCGCATTGTACCAATTTCGGAAGCAACGCTCGATCCTACTTTGCCTGCTAAAACTAGTGATAATATTGTTGATGAAAATTCTAACAGCATGGTATCGCGGGTTGTAAGGCTAATTACATAGTCGGGCACCAGCGGGCTTGTAATGTTGTATGCCATTTGTATGGTAATTGCCGCACCTATAAAAACCGATATTAGTATGGTAATACCAACAGAGCTAACACCAAGTTTATCAACTTCTTTTACAAATTGTTTAAACCAAACCGAATGCTTTTCGGGGCGCGAAAATATTTTGCCTATAAAAACAAAATATTTACCCATATGGAAAAAGAGTTTCATAATCAATTATTAAATTTGCAATAAAATATATGGCAATTTACAAAAAACATTGGGTAAATAATTTTGTTATATTAGCAATCTTAAACCTAAGTTGAGCGATATATGTGAAGCGAAATAGCGCTTTACTTAGGTATAACCCCGATGTAGAAGATGTTGGTTTTAACAGAATAAGTGAAGTAAAACCTTATATCTTCTCAATCGTGAGCGATAATCGCTCAATTTGGGTTAAACTTAATAAAATAAGCATATGAATCCGAACTATTATTGTGTTATTATGGCAGGTGGGGTAGGTACAAGGTTTTGGCCTATTAGCCGATCATCGTTCCCCAAACAATTTATTGACATTTTGGGAGTTGGAAAAACTCTGCTTCAACAAACATTTGACCGTTTTGTAAAAATTTGTCCGGTAGAAAATATTTATATTGTAACCAGTGCTGAATATAAAGATATAACGTTACAGCAACTGCCGGCTATAAAAGAAGATCAGATATTATTAGAACCGGCTCGTAGAAATACTGCACCTTGTATTGCATATGCAAATTTTAGGATTCAAAAAGTGAATGCCGATGCAAAAATTATAGTTGCTCCATCGGATCATTTAATACTGAATGAGGAAAAATTTGTTAAAACGATTGAAAAAAGCTTAAAATTTGTTAGCCAAAATAATACGCTGTTAACGCTGGGAATTAAACCCAGCCGACCCGATACGGGTTATGGTTATATACAGGTAAATGGTGATGAGCCTGCTGTATTTGATAATTTAATTGAAAAGGTTAAAACTTTTACGGAGAAGCCTGATGCCGACTTGGCAAAGTTTTTTGTTGAAAGTGGCGAATTTTACTGGAACTCAGGAATATTTATTTGGTCAATACAGGCTATTCAGGAGGCTTTTAATTTGCATTTGAATGATATTTACACCTCTTTTAACGAAAAAGCTGATTTATTTAATACAAATGATGAAGAAAAGGCTATTTCGGAAATTTATCCGGCATGCAAAAATATATCGATTGATTACGGTATAATGGAAAAGGCCTCAAATGTTTATGTATTTGGTTCTGAATTTGGATGGTCTGATCTCGGTACATGGACATCGTTATTTGAGCATACCATAAAAACTGACGATAACAATGCTATTACAAGTAAAAATATTATGGTTTATAATACTAAAAATTCTATAATAAAGGCTCATAAAGATAAATTAGTAGTTGTTCAAGGGTTAAATGATTATATAGTTGTTGATACTGATGATGCCCTTTTGATTTGTGATAAAAAGGAAGAGCAGCAGATAAAACTTTTTGTAAATGATATTAAATCTCAGAAAAAGAATAAGTTTATTTAGAGTCTGTCTATAAAGTGAGTATTTATTATTAATCGGAACAAAAATCGCCCTGAAAGAGCCTGCCCCGAACTTTATTCGGGGGCATAAGAACATAGCCATGGGTAACGCTCATGGGATAATGATAGTCATTAAGTTTAGCGTTCCATGCAGAGAAATTGAGTTGAAAATGGAATTATGATTGGAGCACAATATTGAGAATTTGTTTAATTTATAGTCAGACACTATTTAGGGTATAAAAAAAGCCGATAAAATAAAATTTATCGGCTTTTTTGTATAATTATTATTTAGTAATTCCACAAATCCTGTTCGTAATTTGATATTTTCTTTTTAATTTTTGCACCTTCTAGCATGCTTTGTAAACCAAGTGTATATTCATTTACTTGCCTATCGTCATATACATTACTTTCTCTAACAATAATGCTATTAAATTTCCTTTTAAAAAAAATATCATCGAAAGTCCTGCGTTCAGCATCATTAAATTCATTAAATATTTCATGATTTGCAAGAATTCTTCGTGCTTCAGGAAAATAAATCCAAAAAACCTGTACCATACGGGTTTCTGCATCCATTTGATCATCTTTTATATAAAACCTTACAGGGCACATACCAATAATTCTAACATCCATTACAGAATATTGACGATCAAAAAACCAGTCTTCTTTAAGAATAAATTGCTTTACTTCAGAACTGTTAATCTCGTTTTTTATGGTTTTTGAAATTTCCTCCCCATCTTCATTATTATAAGTAATTGTCTCTTCAACAGCCCCAAATGTTGTTTCAATTGTACTGCGTGTTATGGGCTGTGTAAATCGGTCATCATCAGTGGCATATGGTGTAATACCCTCGGTATTGATTCCCCAAAGCAACAAATCAATTAAACTCATCCTGTCACTAATTGGTGTTGTAGGATAATATAACGGATGATTAATTTTTTCATTCAAATCAACTAATCTCCATATGCGCTTAGTCCACATTACATCGCTCTCTCGTAAATACTTATACGGCACAGGTTTTCTTGCAGGCACATGTTCCTTCACAAATATTCCATCTAGTACTTGCGCTTTGCTCTCATTGTTGCTGACGAACATGAAGCTTAGCAAAATCACAGTTATTAAACCATATTGCTTCATAATAATATTTTATTTTAGTTTAAATACAATTGGTGATAAGTCTCTAACCCTACCATCTGGACCTTTGGCCTTAATATCTTCAATAGTTATTCTTGATCCCTTTTTTGCCGATTTAATGGCATCTTGTTGTTCTCGCGAGAATTTTTTCCCTTTAGTTTGCATCTCTTTTGAATATATACCCTCTTGTTTAACTACAGTAAACTGTGTAATATTAAATTTCAGGTCAAATACAAAATCTTCTAATTCGGCATATACTGAAGGCGCATTACTTAATGCAACTCTTGATATACTCCCACTGGTTTTTCCCATAACTTTTGCAACCGGTTTAGGAATAGTCCTAATCCTAAACGGCATACTACCCATTAATTTTTGTTTTTCATCAATCTCGGCATAAACCTGAATTGAAACTTCACCGGTTTTTTTGGTAGGTCTTACTATATACTCTTTCCCAACTTTTTTAATGTTTGCTCCACTCTGTATTCTAGGTTTTATTTTATTTGCCGGTATGCCCGGAACAGAAATAGCAACAGGGTTATCAATGCCGTAATAAAAAACATTCATTTTTGTTGGTGAAACAACAAGGTTTGGTTCAGCTACTCTATACTCAGTTGAGAAAGGATAAAATGATTCTCCTCCATCGGGATTTTTAAGTTTAATAAGTCCACCCCATTTTTTATCTCCAACCGAACGAACTTTTAATTCAAAAACACCTTTTCCATTAACAACGTCAAGTTTTTCTGATCCTTCAGGTATTTCATATAATCCATCACCAAGGTTTTTAAAGTCTCCTATATATATTTCGGGTTCTTGGGTTGAATCAAAAGCAGCAATAAAAACTTCGGCTTTATAATCGCCACCTTTCATTACATAATTTGAGTTGGCAATTACGGTGGCTTCCATTTTATTTACCTTATAATCGCCTGCACTAATTTGGCTAAACAGATATCCAATAGCATCTGTCTCCATGTTTTTTACATCAGTTTGGAGTTTTGACAGCATTACAAAATCGGCAATTAGTGGAATATGCTCAAAAGTATGGCTTACCCAACTAATCTTTACATTTTCATCGTCTATATATTCATTTGTCTCTAAAGTTGTTTCTACATTTTGCCGCAATTGCTTTTCACTTTCAGGAATAATCTCCAATAGTATTTCTTGGTATTCGTCTATTCTTTTTTTGATTTCAACACCATGCTTTTTTCCAAACTTGCCAAAATACTCACCACCTTTATCAATATTGTCTTTTTGGGATAATTTTGCGGTTACAAATTTGCCATCAACAATAGCTTCGGTATCTTCACCTTCAGCATATATTGCTAACCCAACTTTATGTTGTTCAAGTATATCAAACAGGTCCTCAGCTAGTTTTCTAATTCTGTCTGCTTTCTCTTTCCAAGGACCTACTTTTTCTTGATTTTGCATAAATGCTTTATCAAACTCGTTATAAGTCTTTGTATTTTTGTTTTTATAGTTTTCAACAGTTTTATCTAAGCTTTCGCTAACAAGTACAAATGAATTAAGCACCTCTTTTGATACGTTTAAAGCTAGCATAGCTGTTAAGAATAGGTACATAAGACCTATCATCTTCTGCCGAGGGGTTTCTTTACCGTGACCCATAGAATATTAGATTCTTTATTTATTAAAATTTAAAGACGATAGCATATTTCCATAAATACTATTTAAGGATACTATATTATTCTCTAATTCTTGCACACCACTATTTAACTTATTAGTATGCTCAATGGTTTGATGTATATTATCAACTACTCCTTTTAATCCTGAATAGTATTTATCTGATGCTTTAACTTGTTCATTTAAGTTTTTTACTTGTAACTCATAAACAGCATTTAGCGATGATAGATTTGAATTTAGACTGCCTAATTTTGTTGTGTAGGCATTACCTTCACTTCCAATAGTTTCAATTTCTTGAGTTAATTTGTCTGCAAAAGTAGTGTAGGCTTCTGTTAATTGAGCACTCGATTCGTTAAAAGTAAGTGCTGTTTTTGAATATGACTCTGCTAAAGTACCAACCGATTCCTGAAGTGCTTCAGTTGACTTTTTGTATGTCTCATCTAATTTACCAACCGATTCTGATGCGCCTTGCATTTTTGAAACAAATTCTTTTGTGGCAACACCTGCTTCACCAATTTCAGCTAATTTTTCGGTGGTTTTACTTAGGTTGTTAAGTCCTTCACCAAGCTTATCGAATATTTCAGGTCCTATATCGGCTTTTTCAAGCAGCTCATCAAACTTTAATAATGCAGATGGGCTACCTCCTCCACCACCAAATGATGCCCCACCTCCTGAGGGGGCAACAGTACCACCGTCTCCGGCAGCAACTCCACCGCCTAATCCTCCTCCAACAGGTACTCCAACAATCTGAGGAATTTCCTGAGCTCTGTCAAACTTTCTTATTTGGTCATCATCATCAAAATCATCAGTTAATCCGGCTAATTCAGGATAAACCAATGTCCAGTCAAGTTCTTCATGCAAAGGCTCAAAAGCTGAGAAAAAGAAAATACAAGCTTCGATTATTAAGCCTGTTGTTAGCATAAATGATGCTCCGGGGAAGTGTTGTATTTTAAATAATGCCCCAATAAGCACAACAGATGCACCCCATCCATAAACATAAGTCATAAAGATTTTGTAGCCTTTACTCTCAACTAGTTCGGTTATACTAAACATAGCTATTTTTTTTATTTATTATTAATAAACTTTTGATTTGGCACCAACATTATCAGGTCCCATAAATGATCTTACACAACGAAATCCTATATAAGCTTTTGCTGTATCCTGATATTCATAAGTTCTAGTGGCATTTTGTAAATAGTAGCCTATATCTTTCCATGACCCACCTCTAACAACTTTTCTTTTCATTGCCGGAGGATCATCAGGAAGAGCATGATACAGATAATATGGGTTCATATCGTGGGTAAAACTATATGCGCTTTCATCAAAAGCATTGGCTGTCCACTCAGCTACATTACCTGCCATATCATATAAACCATAATCATTGGCTTCATAAATACCAACTTCAACAGTATGTAACCCTCCATCGTCAACATAATCACCCCTCATTGGTTTAAAGTTTGCTAAAAAACAACCTTGGTCATTTCTTGTATATGGTCCACCCCAAGGAAATACAGCCAAATCAAGTCCTCCGCGAGCTCCATATTCCCATTCCGATTCCATAGGTAATCTGTAATCATTAACAAAAAATGCTCCTTCTGAAGATAAGTATGAATTCATATACATAGTTCTCCAATTGCTAAAAGCACTTGCCTGTTTCCAGGTTACGCCAACTACAGGATAATTGTCATAAGATGCGTGCCAAAAATACATATTTGCCATAGGCTCATTGTATGAGTATGAAAAATCACCTATCCAGCATAATGTATCAGGATATACGTTTACCATATCGCGCATTATAAATGAGCTTCTATCTTTAATAGGGACTTTTTTACCATCTAAGTCTGTAAATTCACCATCGTATTGACCAGTTTTATAGTTATAATGTCGTCTGTTTTCGTTTTCAAAAGTAAACTTTGATGCAGCTTGCTTATAATCAATCCAAAAATATTCATAATTTAATTTTCGGGGGTCAATACTTTTTCTTCTATAAAATCTTTCATGCTCAGGATAATACAAATCTTCTAAAATTTCATTTTCTTCTTCTCCATTCCAAATAATCTCCTCATCCCAATTAATAAATGGCGGGTCAATCTCTTCACCATACATATCTTCTGAAATTAGGTATTCATCAATTTGCTCACCAAGTAACCTGTAAGCTAATGAGTCGCGAACCCAAAATACAAATTGGCGGTATTCATTATTTGTTATTTCAGTTTCATCCATCCAATATGATGCTATTGAAACATTTTTTGATTGTGCTGTTGAAGCCCAAGGTACATCCTGATCGTTTGGACCCATTCGATAACTACCTTTGGGCACCTTTACCATACCGTTAGGTGGAGCAGCATACCACGGAGCTCTGTCCTGAACTCCTGTAAGTTCTCCCCCATCGTAGTTTGCGCAACCAGCAAAAATAATCAAAATGCTGCCTAAAAATGTTAACTTTTTCATAGAAAAATATTTTAAAAATATAAAAATGAGCATAATAAATTAAAAAACCAAATTAAAGAAACCGAACACTCTTGTATTTTCGGTTGTCTTTGTCAATGTCAAGGCTAAATGAATAGCCTGCCATAAACTCAAACGAGCCATATCCAAATTTTATTATGCGTGATGTTGTAGCATCGTACGAAACGGCTGCGTGAATACCACTGGGCAAATCAATACCAGCTATAAAAACTATGGCATCGGTTGGTTTATACGACATTCCACCAAAAAATCTTTTATTATATGTTACTATTCCTGATATACTCATTTGTGTTGAAGAAAAATCTGTAGCAACAAATGCTCCCGGCTGAATTGAAAACATTGGGTTTGGTAATTGATAATCATAACCGGTACTAAAATATATCTGTTTTCCAATTAACAATTGCTTGCCATTTGATGATCCTTCATTTGATAGATATTTTACTTTTGTGTCTAAAATATTTCTTCCTGATACGCTAAGATATAAATTATCTGCCCTGTAAAACAGTCCAAAGTTTGCATCAAACAACATAGGATCTTGGCTTGTGCTTGGAGGGATAATTCCATCATTACTGCCATTACTGCCATCTGGGGCTTTCCATTCTGCTCCATCAATAAATCCATGGCTTACCATATTTAAACCTATACCTATTCCCACTTCGCCTTGTATTAAACTTTTTCTGTATGCATACGATATATTTAACTCAGTATTGCTAAAATTTCCTAATACATCTTTTACAATAGATAAGCCAACACCATGTCTTTGCCTAAAAAGCTTAAACGGGGCATCAACATTAAATGTTTGGGTTTGTGGAGCTCCTGGAAAATTCATCCATTGTTCGCGCACTAATACCCTTGCTTCAATATCATTGCCATCGCCAGCATAACCCGGGTTATAATACATTTGATTAAACATGGGCAAACTTGAGAAATTACCATTTTGGGCAAACACTTGTCCAAAAAGGCTAACTACTACTATAATTAATATATACTTTAAATGCATTGATTTATTAGCAATTCTTTTTTATTCGGTTTAAACGGTAAAATAAATAAAAATTTTATCGTTCAGCAAGTTTAATAAATAATTTGCAATTAATAAACGATTTTGTAGTAAAGGTAGTATAATTAATACAATATTATTTTATCAAAAAGATTTTTATTTTAGGTAGCGGCTTATATTTTGCCATATACGGTCAGGAATTTCATTTTTGCAGGCTTTTTTATAATCATATTCGCTGCATGAAATTATTTTGGATTTACCGTTTGTTCCTGTTGGTATCTCAGCCCAAAAACGTTTGTTTTGCTTGTTTTCATAAAAAACCAAATCAAAGTCAATTTTTTCAAGCTTAACGTATATTTTTTTATATGAGCTTAGTTTTTTGTTGGGATAATCGTTTTTGCGTTGTGATACTCCATACATAAAATACCAAATAATTTGGGCAGCTAAGTGAGCCGATTGCCCATTTACATCAAGATTTTTTTGATACTCAAATAGTGAAAACAGTTTTAATTTGTCGCTAAGCCCCGATAAATTGGCTAACTGGCATGCCTCTTCGGTATATAAACCGTTTGGACTTAAAAACGATGCTGCAGGACAGTCGGTTTGGCGTATGGACGAAATGTCAAAAGAGACTATATCGGAGTCTCTTAAAATTGGCTCTATTTGATTAAAGTTATTGCGAACGGTTCCTAACCTATATAAATTCCAATTTTTTTTATTTGCCAAGTGCAGTTTATTGGGCGGCACAAAATATGTTTGGTATCCCATTACTGAAACAAGCAAATTTTTTGAGAACTCTTTATGTAATTGATTCAGGAAACTATTAGAATGAAATTCATCATCAAAATCATCAAGTATTGAATCAACTACGGTCAATTCATTCTCATTATGTTGATTTGGTAAAGCTCTTACTAATGGTACGGTAATATCTTGCGAGCCTCCAATAATAACCGGTATAATTCCTTGTTGTAACAGTTCGGCTATAACATCTTTTACCGATGCATAGGTGTCTTTAACCAGTTTACCGGGTTTTAGGTTGCCCAGGTCAACCACATTTAGTCTTGGTATTTCAGATAGTTTATAAAAATATGAGCGTATTAAATCGGTACCCGGGTCAAATATGCCGTTATAGGAATTCCTTGTTTCAGAAATTCCCAACAAAGCTATTTTTGTTGCTTTCTTTTTATCAAAAGCATTATTTACAAGGCAACTTTTTCCATAAGTTCCCTCTGTATATTGGGTTTTCTTAAACTCTTGATTTACAGGATTAAAATAATCCTTAAGCTCAATCATATAGCTATTTCTTTTTTTTACGGCTTGTTTTTGCCGGTGCTTTTTTTATTATCTCCATGCAATCATCAATGGTAAGGTCTTTAGCTTCTTTGGCTTCTTTACCTTTGGGTAATCTGTAGTTTTGCTTGTTATAAGCAATATAAGGTCCGTACCGTCCGTTTAAAACTTGTATTTCGCCATCTTTACCCTGAAAAATATTGATAATCTTGTTTTTATCAGCATCCCTTTTTGCATTTATTAGCTCAACAGCCCTATCAATTTCAACGGTATAAGGGTCATCAATGTCTTTTTTTAGTGAGAAAAATTTATTGTCGTGACGTATATAAGGACCAAAACGGCCTATGGCTGCTGTTATTTTTTTTCCTTCAAATTCACCAACATCGCGTGGTAATTTAAAAAGTTCCAAAGCCTCCTCAAGAGTTATTGTTTCAATATGCTGATTGCGTCGCATACCGGCAAACTGCGGCTTTTCTTCATCGTCATTGGTGCCAATTTGTGCCATGGGGCCATATCGTCCAATTTTTACAATTACAGGTTTTCCTGTTTTAGGATCTTCTCCGAGCTGCCGCTCTCCGCTTTTCCGTCCTGAAATTTCAAGAGCTTCTTGAATACTTTTATGAAATGGGTTGTAAAAACTATCAATCATTTCATGCCAAACCAAATTTCCAACAGCAATATCATCAAACTCTTTTTCAACTTTTGCAGTAAAGTTAAAATCTAAAATATTAGGAAACTGTTCAAGTAAATAATCATTAACCACCATTCCTATATCGGTTGGAAAAAGTTTGCTTTTTTCAGTACCAAAAGTCTCTGTTTTATTTTCTTTTGTAAGTTTAGTGTTTTCAAGTGTAAAATACTTATAAGCACGCTCTTTACCGGGTCTGTCTTCTTTTATTACATAACCCCTGTTTTGTATTGTACTTATTGTTGGTGCATAAGTTGACGGACGCCCAATGCCAAGCTCCTCTAATTTTCGAACTAAGCTGGCTTCGGTAAACCTTGGCAGATGCATTGAGAATTTTTCAGTACCTGTTATTTGGCTAAATAACAGGTTGTCACCTGCTTTAATCTGGGGAAGCAAACCATTTGTTTTCTCCTCCTCATCGTCATCAGTTGATTCTATATAAAGCTTTAAAAAGCCGTCAAATTTTATCATTTCGCCCTGAGCAACAAATTTGTTTTTATTGTCCGAAATATCAATATTAATAGTGGTTTTTTCAAGTTCGGCATCACTCATTAACGATGCAAGGGTACGTTTCCAAATTAGTTCATAAAGCTTTTTTTCATTTGCGTTGCCCGAAATTGTTGATTTATTCAAATATGTTGGTCTTATGGCTTCGTGAGCTTCTTGAGCCCCTTTGCTTTTTGTTTTGTATTTTCTAACCTTCAGGTATTTTTCCCCAAATTCTTTTTTTATTTCATTTACAGCTGCCCCTATTGCTGTTTCCGACAAGTTAACCGAATCGGTTCTCATATATGTAATTTTACCTGCTTCATACAATTTTTGGGCAAGGGTCATGGTTTGCGATACTGAATATCCAAATTTACGGCTGGCCTCTTGTTGTAATGTTGATGTTGTGAAAGGTGCAGCAGGCGAACGTTTTGTCGGTTTTTTTGAAATATCTGATACGCTAAAAGATGCCTGTTTACATATATTTAAAAATTCTTCGGCTGCCTTAGGTTGTTCAAACCGCTGGTTTAGTTCAGCTTTTAATTCAATGTCTTTTTCGTTGGCTTTTATAAAATTGGCTTGAATACGGAATGCCGATTTAGGTTTAAATTTAATTATATCGCGCTCGCGTTCAACTATTAAACGTACCGAAACCGATTGTACCCTACCGGCCGATAAAGATGGCTTTACTTTTTTCCATAATACAGGCGATAGCTCAAACCCAACTAATCTGTCTAGTACTCTTCGGGCTTGTTGTGCGTTTACAAGGTTTACATCAATATCTCGGGGGTTTTCAATAGCTTTAAGAATAGCATTTTTGGTAATTTCATGAAATACTATTCGTTTGGTATTAGTTTTATCTAAACCTAACACTTCATATAAGTGCCAAGCAATAGCTTCTCCCTCACGATCCTCATCAGATGCTAACCAAACCATTTTGGCATTTTTAGCAAGTTTTTTCAGTTCAGCAACAACTTTCTTTTTATCGGTCGAAATTTGATAATTTGGTTTATAACTATTTTCAATATCTATACCAAAGTCTTTTTTTGCCAAATCTCTTATATGACCAAAACTAGATGTTACTAAAAAATCTTTACCTAAAAACTTCTCAATAGTTTTTGCCTTAGCCGGCGACTCCACAATTACTAAATTATCTTGCATGTTTACAATAATTTATTTCTCAAAATTTTTCCGCAAATTAAAGCATTAATATATATATATTCAAAATTTATTTGTTTTTATGCAAGTAATCTTAACCTATTTTGCAATATTTGATAATAAACTTAACATCTGTAAGTAATAGGTTAACAGCTTATTAGCAATGGCGTGGGTTTTAAACAAAAGATAAAACAAACTCCGCAAAAAAAAAAACGGTTCTACAGAGTTTTGTATATTTTTTAGCTTATTATTATAATTTCCAAGCTATAATGGTTTAGTTAAATATCATGATGCTATGAGATTAACACCCAAATTTATCAGGGTGTTAATTTAATGTATATTTGTTGTTTTATCATAATATATGAATTGAGTATGTTATAATTTCCAATAGAGTTTTAATTTATACCCACTGCAAACTCAGTAGAATCATAAAAACAAAGTAAGTATTAATTTAGGTAATAGCCATTTTTAAGATTTTATAAGTTATATTAAATAATTTAGATAGGATTATTACTTTTATACCATAATTCTATATATTAGTTAACTATGGAAAAAATATCTTCAATAAATTTAAAGAATAGGATTCTCATTTGGTCAATAATCCTTTTGCCGGTTTTATTTTTAATTATTCTGTTTGTGAATATTTCACAGGGCAATTTGGGTTTTATGCCATCGTTTGAAGAGCTTGAGAACCCGCAAAGCAGTCTTGCTACAGAGGTTTACACCGAAGATGAAGTATTATTGGGGACATTTTTTAAGGAAAACCGTTCAAGAACAGAATTTTCTGAGCTATCGCCCTATTTGGTTGATGCATTAATAGCTACCGAAGATGAACGTTATTACAGCCATTCGGGTATTGATTTTAGGGGGCTGGCAAGGGTAGTTGTGAAAACCATTTTAAGTGGCAATGAAAATTCAGGAGGAGGTAGTACTATTACTCAGCAATTGGCAAAAATGCTCTTTCCGCGCCAAAGTTTTAGTAATCCGATGCAAATTGTAAGTCGTAAATTTAAAGAGTGGGTAATTGCTGTAAAGCTTGAAAAAAGTTACACAAAAGAAGAGATTATTGCAATGTACTTTAATCAATTTGATTTTTTAAACCTTGCTGTAGGGATAAAATCGGCCACAAATGTATATTTTAGTTGCAGCCCTAATGAACTAAGGTTGGAGGAAGCTGCCATGTTGGTTGGTATGGCAAAAAACCCCTCGTTATATAATCCGCTTCGCAGACCTGAACAGACAAAAATACGAAGGAATATTGTGTTGCGCCAAATGGTGCGAAATGAGAAAATATCGCAACAAAAGTACGATTCATTATCATTATTGCCTTTAGAACTAAAATATCAGAAAGTTGATCATAAATTGGGGTCGGCAACTTATTTTAGAGAGTATTTACGAACTACATTAAATAAAAGCAAACCTAATAGAGAGCAGTATTATACATACGATTCATATAAAGGAGATAGTTTAAAATGGGAAACTAACCCACTTTATGGGTGGTGTAAAAAAAACTATAAACCCAATGGTGAAAATTATGATTTATATAAAGACGGGTTAAGAATTTATACCACATTAAATTCAAAAATGCAGATTTATGCCGAAGAGGCAATAAAAGAGCACCTTAAAAACGATTTGCAAATAGCTTTTGATAAAGAGAAAAAAGGTAAAAAAAACACACCGTTTTCAGGTGATTTAAGCGATGAGCAGATGGAGGACATTATGCGTAGAGCTATGAAACGGAGTGAGAGGTACAGGATATTGCGAAAGCAGAAACTTTCAATGGAAGAGATTGAAGAAAATTTTAAAATACCTGTAAAAATGAATGTATTTAGCTGGGGAGGAAATGTTGATACAATATTGACACCTATGGATTCAATAAGGTATTACAAGCATTTTTTATTATCGGGTTTTATGGCTATGAATCCCCATTCAGGCTATGTTAAAGCTTATGTAGGTGGTATAAATTATGGGGCATTTCAGTATGACCATGTTTTACAGGCAAAACGACAAATAGGTTCAACATTTAAACCCTTTTTATATACCCTTGCCATGCGCGATGGTTTTTCACCATGCTATCAGGTACCTAATGTTACAATAACTTTAACCGATCCAACTTCCGGAATTCAATGGACTCCAAAGAGTGGTAGCCGTAAGAAGTATGAGCGTAAAATGGTTTCGTTGCGATTTGGATTGCGCAACTCGTTAAACAATATATCGGCATGGCTTATGGGGCAGTTTAGCCCACGTAGTGTAATTGATATTGCCCATAATATGGGAATAACAAGCCATATTCCCGAAGTGCTTTCAATAGCACTTGGTGTGGCCGACCTTACACTATATGAAATGGTGGGTGCATATAGCACTTATGCAAACAGGGGTGTTTTTACACAGCCAATTTTTGTTACCCACATTGAAGATAAAAATGGTAATTTATTGGCAACATTTACACCACTTAAAAATGAGGCTATTAATGAAAAAACCGCATATTTAATGTTAAATATGCTTGAGGGGGTTTATAAACAAGGCACTGCAGTTAGGTTGTGGTCTGATAGTTATCCTTATAAAATAAAGGCACAAATTGCAGCAAAAACCGGTACTACTCAAAATCAATCAGATGGTTGGTTTATTGGAATTACCCCAAATCTTGTGTCGGGTGTGTGGACCGGGGCTGAAGACCGTGATGTGCATTTTGAAGGTATTACTCTAGGACAGGGAGCTAATATGGCCTTGCCTATTTGGGCTATTTTTATGAATAAAATTTATGAAGATGGTACTTTGGGAATTTCAAAAAATGATAGGTTTGAGAAACCATCAGTTTACATGGAAAATGTAAATTGTGTTGATATTTCTGATATTTCAAATAATGGTTCAGAATCGGAAATTGATCCGGAACTTTGGTAGTTTAGCAACAACGCATAAGTTGGACTTTATAGACAAACTCTAGTTAGAAAACAGTTTTGAAAAAACCTGTTCTATTTTTTCAACCTCAACAATATCAATATTAAATTTATTGAAGTTTTGCTTTTTTTGTGAAGGGATAAAAATTTTTTTAAATCCTAATTTTTCAGCTTCTGAAATCCGAAGTTCTATTCTGCTTGTTGGTCGTATTTCGCCCGATAGCCCTATTTCTCCAACAAAACAGGTTCCTATGGGTATAGGTCTGTCAACGTCCGATGATAGTACAGCACAAATAACCGACAGATCAATAGCAGTATCGGTAACTTTTAAACCCCCTGCAATATTTAAAAAAACATCTTTGGTTGATAGCTTAAAACCAACCCTTTTTTCTAATACTGCTAAAAGCATATTTAATCTGCGTGTATCAAAACCTGTTGACGAGCGTTGGGGGGTTCCGTAAACAGCTGTACTCACTAATGCCTGAACTTCAATTAAAAGCGGCCTCATACCTTCAATAGCAGCACATGTAGCCACACCACTGTATTGTTCAGAATTATTTGATAGTAAAAACTCCGATGGGTTTGGCACTTCCCTTAATCCGGAGTCCTGCATTTCAAAAATGCCAATTTCAGAAGTAGAGCCAAAACGGTTTTTGTGAGCTCTTATAATTCGATAATTAAAATTGTTATCGCCCTCAAATTGCAAAACAGTATCAACAACATGCTCCAGTATTTTTGGTCCGGCAAGCGACCCATCTTTAGTAATATGCCCCACTAATAATACCGGAATTCCAAACTCTTTTGCAAAATGCAACAATAGGGTAGTGCTTTCTCTTATTTGAGAAACTGTACCTGGCGACGATTCAATATACTCGGTACGTAAAGTTTGAATAGAGTCGATTATTAATATATCGGGGGTAAGGGTTTTGCATTGATTGATAATACTTTCGGTTAAAACCTCGGCAAGAAAATAGAGATTGCTGTTTATTGTTTTAAGGCGTGTTGCCCTCATTTTTATCTGGTCAATACTCTCTTCGCCCGAAACATATAAAACTTTTCCCTTAAAATTTTGACCAACCTGAAGCAATAGTGTTGATTTTCCAATTCCAGGCTCACCCCCAATTAAGGTAACTGACCCGGGTACTAAGCCTCCGCCTAACACTCTGTCTAACTCATTACTATAGGTTGAAAAGCGTTTTTGTTGACTCTCTCTATGTTTGTTTAATAAAACAGGGCTATTGCCCGATGCAAAAGAATTTGCAATTGCAGGGGTTTTTGATGATGATGTTTTTATCTCTTCAGAATAAGTGTTCCATTCGTTGCACGATGGGCAGCGGCCTATCCATTTTGACGATGAAGCTCCACAGTTTTGGCAAACATAAACGGTTTTAGCTTTTGCCATTATTAACGCTTTACCATCTCAAAACGTAAATATACGCCATCGGTTGATCCATCGGGGTGTTTTCGTTTGGTTATTTTAAAATTGCTATCGCTTAATTCATCCACCCAATACTGTCCTCGTGGGTCTCCTGCACTTGGCAAATATTTAGGGTTATTTGCGCCTTCAAAAACATCAAATATGGTTCCGTCAATGTTGTAAGAGTAGTGTATGGAGTCTGTTTTTTCCTCTCTTATTACATTATATATAACTACTGCATCGCCGGCATAAAAGTGCCAAACAATTTTATTTGTATCAGGTTCGGCAAACGGTATTTGTTCCCAACTGCCAATTAATTTATTTTGCTGGTCGCCTCGGCAACTACCAAAAAGCACAACAAACAATAGAACTATTATTGTCCCTAAAATATTTTTCATGTGTTTAAAGTTTATTCACTAATCCTTTTTTATAATTTTTTCAGCCTTGCCAAGCTGATTTATTAACCTCTTGAATGCTATATTTTTAAACAAAAATAAAAATTATATTATTCTATCAAAAATAATTTAGACAGAGATGCTGTTCATACTATGCTAATCCACCTTTTTTAATGATGGATGTAGATGAGTAGCCTTCAACAAAAGGTAAAGAAACTACTTTTCCACTATTTTCGGTAACAATATCAAACCCAACAATTTCGTGAGGCTTATAATCGCCTCCCTTTACTAATAAATTAGGCTTTATATGTTTTATTAACTCATAAGGGGTGTCGGTATCAAAAGTAACAACTGCATCAACAAAACTAAATGATGCCAACATATAAACCCTTGCCTGCTCATTATTAACAGGTCTGTTACTGCCTTTTAATTTTTTTACTGAGCTGTCGGTATTTAAGCCAATAATTAGTTTAGTACCTAAATCGGCAGCTTGCGATAAATATATTATGTGCCCCAAATGAAGAATATCAAAACAACCATTTGTAAACACTATCTTTTCATTTTTAAAACGCCATAACGAAAGAAGCCCATCAATTTGATTGGGTAAAATTAATTTTTTCTTTATTAACTCAAAATTGTCCATAAAGAGCTATTCAATAATTGAATTGGTGGCAATATCGGGAAAAACAAATGAGGGTTTAAATTGTTTGGCTTCTTCAAAATCCATGCTGGCATACGATATAATAATAACAATATCGTCAATTTCAACCTTTCGGGCAGCCGGACCATTAAGGCAAATTGAGCCCGACCCTCGTTTACCTTTAATAACATAGGTTTCAAGTCGCTCACCATTATTAACGTTTACTATCTGAACCTTTTCGTTCTCAATAATATTGGCAGCGTCCATCAAATCTTCGTCAATAGTAATACTCCCTACGTATTGCAGGTTGGCTTCGGTAACCCGTGCCTTATGTATTTTCGATTTTACAACCTCTATATTCATTTTTAATAGAAATTAAAATAGGGTACAAAGTTAATAATTATAAATGATATTATCTATTAACCTAATGTTTCCTGTCCAAACTGCTATGCAACCAATAAAACAATTATGTAGTTCAATATGTTTAATTTTTTTAAGCGTTGTTTCGTCAACTATATTAAAATACTCTACTTTTAAAAGGGGTGATTTGTTTATTTCTTTTATAACCCAATTTTCAATTTGCTCAATACTATTAAAAGAGTGTATTTTTTGTAATGATGCTTTTAAAACTTTGTTTATAAGGGGTGCTGTTTTTCTGTGTTCTGTTGTAAGAAGTTGGTTTCTCGAACTCATGGCTAAGCCATCGGGCTCGCGTATTATGGGGCATGCCACTATTTCAACTTTATAATTAAGCTTTTTAACCATTTTTTTTATAATAGCTACCTGCTGAAAATCTTTTTGCCCAAAAAAGACCTTTTGAGGCTTAACAATATCAAACAATTTTGATACTATTTGTGCCACCCCATTAAAATGACCCGGTCTGTGTTCTCCTTCCATGGTTTTGTCAATATCGTCAAAATCGAATGTTCTAATATCTTTTTTAGGATACATCTCTTTTTTAGAGGGAGTAAACACTACATGGCAACCTGCTTTTTCAAGCATTGAAAAATCCTTTTTTAAATTGCGCGGGTATTTATCAAGGTCATCGGCATTATTAAATTGAGTTGGGTTTACAAAAATACTTGAAATAGTTATATCAGTGTTTGCTAACGAATGGTTAATCAATGATAAATGCCCTTGATGCAAAGCACCCATAGTAGGCACAAAACCCACAACCATTTTTTTTTGTATAGCTTTATCTATAATTATCTTCAGCTCTTTTTTGCTACTAATTATTTGCATTTATATTTCATTTATTATAGCTAAAATTGACTGCAAAAGAAATTTAAAAAAAGATGATTTCAAAAAAATAACTAAAAAAAACATCCTTTTTAATGTAACACTTGTTATAAAAAAATGTCATATATTTTGTAAAACAAAAGTGTGGTTAATTAGTAAACAGTATGTTACATTAAAATTGCTCTGTTTTTTGTTAATAAAACATGCCCTCACTAACAGTCTGATAACTTAAATCTTGCAAAAATAAGGCAACATATATAATTATTGAAATTAAGTATTATTTTACTACCTTTGTGCTGTCAAAAAAATGGGAGATTTAGATGGAAAAGAAAAAAGTACTGTTTGTATCACAGGAAATTACACCTTACCTACCTGAAAGTGAGATAGCAAAAATTGGTAGGGAATTACCACAAGGAATTCAAGAGAGAGGTAAGGAAATACGCACATTTATGCCAAAATTTGGTTTAATTAATGAGCGTAGAAACCAGCTACATGAGGTTATAAGGCTTTCGGGCATGAACCTTATTATTGATGACACCGATCATCCGCTGATAATAAAAGTGGCATCTATTCAAGCTGCACGTATGCAAGTATATTTTATCGATAATGAAGACTATTTTCAGCGAAAGTACGTTTTAAAGGATAATAATAACAAGTTTTTTAAAGATAATGACGAAAGGGCTATATTTTTTGCAAGAGGCGTACTAGAAACTGTACAAAAATTACGGTGGGCTCCTGACATAATACATTGCCATGGGTGGTTTACCTCATTAATACCTCTTTACATTAAAAAATCGTTTAAAGATAATCCTCTGTTTTCAGATGCTAAAATGATTTATTCGATTTATGATGATAGCTTTACTGATAATTTTGATGGCGGCTTTAACAAAAAACTTATTTTTGATGGAATTACAAAAGACGACATAGCAAGTATTGCTAAACCAAATTTTGTGAATTTAACAAAAATGGCCATTGATAACTCTGATGGATTGATAATTGGTAGTGAAAAAATTAATAGTGAAATTGAAGAATACTCAAATAACAGTGGCAAACCAATGCTTCCTTTTAATATTGATGAAGGGTATATTGATATATACTCGGCTTTTTATGATGAAATTCTCTCATAGTATTAACCTTAAAACTATCTCAGCTTGAATTTTTTATTTAAATTAAGAGCCTTCCTTTGGGTTGGTTTAGGTAGCTTTATGCTATTATCATGTGTTGACGACACAAGCAATATTGGACTTGAACTTCAAAACCCTGACGATAGGGTATTCGTATTTAATGATTCGATAGATATGATAAATTCATATACTTATCAGCGATCCGATTCTATTTATTTAAGCCCATCATATATGCTTTTAGGGTATAATAATGATCCTAAGTTGGGGGTTTTTGAAAATAACTTTATGGCAGAAGTTACATTAATAAAGTTTGATATTGATTTTGGAGATAACCCTGTTGCCGATTCGTTAGTATTATTTCTTGATTATGCCTATTCGTATGGTGATACTTCGCAAATTCAAAATATAACCATTTATGAATTAAAAAAAGAATTATCATTAAACGACACTGCAAACAGTATTCATGGCAGACCCATGGATAAGGATGTGGTATCTGAATATATTTCACATGGACGACCTATAACAACATTTTCGTTTAACCCATATCCTAGTGATACTATGCCTTTAAGGATAGAAATGCCAGCCGATTTTAGAGATCGTTTTATGGATACAGTTTATTATGAATCGCAAGATACGTTTAGCACGTCTGTTTTTAGGGGTTTTTATTTTGTAGCTGAACCCATTGTTTCAGGTGGAGCCATTAGCTATTTTAATTTTGGAGCCTTAACCAAAATGAAGTTATTTTATCATAATAATGATAAGGATAGCCTTACAATCATATATGACATAAACGCATCATCATATAAATGCAACATATTTTTCCGCACTACTAACCCCGATATAAAAAGCTTGCCAATTGAAACAGAACCTGAAGCGAGTTTTGAACAAGAACTATTTTATATAAAAAACAACAATACTTTTGAGGGTAGAATTGATATTACAGGGTTGCAATCGTGGGCAGACACCATAGGTCTTTTTAGCATTAATAAAGCCCTTTTAACAGTTTACACCGAATTGCCGGCAACTGAAGATGATAGTTTGTATTATCCACCATCAATACTTCAGGCATTTAAAATTGATGATGATTTTATTAAAACTTATTTAGCAGAGTATTATTCAAGCAGTGGATACGGAAATATTATATATGATTCGCATTTGAATGGTTACCAAATAAAGATTAAAAACACACTGTATAATACCATTCAAAGTGGAGAAGACAAACTAAGTTTAATTCTATCGACAGATGGATTAATAAACAAATCAACTTCTAACCGATATATATTAAAAGGGGCAAATAATACCGAACAGCCCATAAAACTTGAAATTACTTATACCAAACTTAATGCAGAATAGGCATGTGTGGAATTGTTGGATACATAGGAGAAAAAGAAGCATACCCAATTATAATTAACGGGTTAAAGCGTTTAGAATACAGGGGATATGATTCGGCAGGAGTTGCATTGCTTAACAAAAACACCGTTTTATATAAGTGTAAAGGCAAAGTGAGTGATTTAGAGGAGCATGTTGGTGAACGGTCTGTTGCCGGAAATATTGGCATAGGGCATACACGCTGGGCCACACACGGTGAGCCAAATGATAAAAACGCACACCCCCACGAGAGCAATAATAAAGAATTTATTGTAATACATAATGGCATTATTGAAAACTATACACGCTTAAAAGAGAAGCTGATAAGCCGGGGCTATAGTTTTAAAAGTGAAACCGATACCGAAGTATTAGCCAACCTTATTGAATATATTTACTTAAAAGGAGGTGTTACCGCCGAAATGGCTGTACGGCTTGCCCTATCAAAAGTAGTGGGAGCTTACGGTTTGGTGGTTATGTGTAAAAACGAGCCTGATAAATTAATAGCAGCCCGAAAAGGTAGTCCTTTGGTTATTGGAGTAGGTGAGGGTGAGTATTTTTTGGCATCGGATGCAACGCCTATTGTAGAATACACAAAAAGTGTAATTTACATGAACGATGGTGATGTAGCCATTATTAAAAAAAATGAGTTACAATTAAAAACAATAAAAAATGAATCGCTAACACCAACTATTCAGGAACTATCATTAGATATTGGTGAGATTGATAAAATGGGTTACGACCATTTTATGCTTAAAGAGATTTATGAGCAACCAAAGTCGATTGCCGATACTTTTAGGGGGCGCATTAAAGATGATTGTACCAATATTCATTTGGGTGGTTTGCATGAGGTGTGGCCTGAAATTGAGAAAGCCCGGCGTATAATAATTATTGCCTGTGGAACATCGTGGCATGCCGGTTTGGTTGGCGAATATCTATTTGAGGAGTTTGCCCGCATACCTGTTGAGGTGGAGTATGGTTCGGAATTTAGGTATAGAAAACCTATAATATATTCTGATGATGTTGTAATTGCCATAAGTCAAAGTGGTGAAACTGCCGATACACTTGCGGCCATTAAAATAGCAAAAGAGGCGGGTGCTATGGTATTGGGTGTTTGCAATGTAGTAGGCTCAAGTATTCCGCGCGAAACCGATGTTGGGGTTTACACCCATGCAGGACCCGAAATTGGTGTTGCATCAACAAAGGCATTTACTGCCCAAGTTACTGTATTAACCATGATGGCACTTAAATTAGCTCATAATAAATACCAAATTAGCGAAGACCGTTATCATCATTTAATAAAAGAGCTATCATTAATACCTGAAAAGATAGGAAATGCCCTTAAACAAAACGAATTAATTAAAACTATTGCCGAATTATATAAGGATAAAAGCAATGCACTGTATTTAGGGCGAGGGTTTTTATTTCCGGTGGCTTTAGAGGGGGCTTTAAAACTTAAAGAAATTTCGTATATACATGCTGAGGGTTATCCGGCAGCCGAAATGAAACACGGTCCTATTGCCTTAATTGATGCCGATATGCCTGTAATAGTTGTAGCTACAAAAGACAGTTCATACGAAAAAATTGTTTCTAATATACAAGAAGTTAAAGCCCGGAATGGCATTGTAATTGCGGTAGTTACACAGGGCGATGATACAATTAAAAAAATGGCCGACCACGTAATTGAAGTACCTGAAACACCAGAACACCTTGCACCGTTAATATCGGTAATACCACTGCAATTGCTTTCGTATTATATTGCTGTAATGCGCGGTTGTAATGTTGATCAGCCCAGAAATCTTGCTAAATCGGTTACGGTTGAATAAGAAATGTTCATAAGCAATAACGCAGAAGTAGGACTTTATAGACAAACTCTAAGTAGTTTTATTTTACCTCCGAGCCATTATTAAAATCCTTTTCAGGCGATACAAAAGCAAGTTCTCCGTTATGGTTTTCAGCCATTAAAATCATACCTTGCGATTCGATACCTTTAATTTTGCGTGGAGCTAAATTTATTAAGATACTAACCTTTTTTCCTATCACATCGTTTGGCGAATAACTTTCGGCAATACCTGAAACAACAGTACGTTTATCTATTCCTGTATCAACTAAAAGTTTTAAAAGCTTTTTTGTTTTTGCAATTTTTTCTGCTTCTAAAATAGTGCCTGTGCGAATGTCCATTTTTGTAAAATCGTCGAATGTAATTTCATCTTTTGCAGAGTTAACTTCGGCATTAGCATTCTCATTTTCTTTTTTTGTATTCAGCAGTTTATTAATCTGTGCTTCAATTTCTGCATCCTCAATTTTATCAAACAGTAAAAATGGTTTGCCTACCTCGTGCCCTTTTGTTACCAAGTCCATTTTTCCAAGGTTGTTCCAGCCAAAAGTTTTAGTATTAATTATTTTTCTAATTTTTTTAGTGGTAAACGGCATAAACGGCTCAAAAATAATACTTAGGCTTGCGGTTATTTGAATACAGATATTCATAATAGTTTCAACCCTTTGTGTATCACTTTTAATAGCTTTCCATGGTTCGGTATCGGCTAAGTATTTATTGCCGAGCCGTGCTATATTCATTGCTTCTTTAAGGGCTTCGCGAAAGCGGAATGCATCTAATGATTTTTCTATTTTTTC
Source organism: uncultured Bacteroidales bacterium (assembly GCA_965370965.1). GTDB lineage: Bacteria > Bacteroidota > Bacteroidia > Bacteroidales > SZUA-534 > GH45. The sequence goes on along the minus strand of CBDUWQ010000015.1, from coordinate 1,671 downwards.
TTTTGAAGATGCTAATTCCGCAATAGTTTGTTTGTCGTAATTGGTAAGGGTGCCTAAAGCCGGAACAATGCCATTGTAATATTTTTGCATTAAAACGGCAGTACGGTTTATAAAATTTCCTAAAATTGCCACCAACTCATTATTGTTACGAGCCTGAAAGTCTTTCCAAGTAAAATCGTTGTCTTTTGCTTCGGGCATGTTTGCAGCTAAAACATAGCGCAACACATCTTGTTTGCCTTCAAACTCAACCAAATATTCGTGTAGCCAAACTGCCCAGTTGCGTGAGGTTGATATTTTATTGTTTTCAAGGTTTAAGAATTCGTTACCCGGAACATTATCGGGCAAAATATAATTGCCATGTGCTTTTAACATAGCCGGAAAAACTATACAGTGGAATACAATATTATCTTTGCCAATAAAATGCACAAGGCGGGTGTTATCATCCTGCCAATATTTTTTCCAGTCTTTGCCCTCTTTTTCAGCCCACTCTATTGTGTTTGATATATAGCCAATTGGCGCATCAAACCACACATACAAAACTTTGCCATCGACTCCATCAATCGGTACGGGCACGCCCCAGTTTAGGTCGCGACTAACAGCTCGTGGATGCAACCCTGTGTCTAACCACGATTTGCATTGTCCGTAAACATTGGTTTTCCACTCTTTATGGTCTTCAAGTATCCATTTTTTAAGAAAAGCTTCATGCTTATCTAAGGGTAAATACCAGTGTTTAGTCTCTTTTTTTATGGGTTTATTTCCGCTAAGAGTCGATTTTGGGTTTATTAAATCCATTGGGCTAAGTGATGTTCCGCAGCCTTCGCACTGGTCGCCATAAGCATCCTCGTTGCCACAATGGGGGCATGTACCTTTTATGTATCTGTCGGCTAAAAATTGTTGCGCCTCTTCATCAAAATATTGCTCTGATGTTTTTTCAATAAACTTGCCCTCTTTATAAAGCTTTTTAAAAAACTCGCTTGCGGTTTTATGGTGTGTTTTTGATGTGGTGCGAGAATAAATATCAAACGAAATACCCAAGTCTTCAAACGATTTTTTTATAATGCCATGGTACTTATCTACAACATCTTGCGGAGTTATTCCTTCGTTTTTTGCTTTAATGGTAATTGGTACTCCATGCTCGTCGGAGCCACCAATAAAAACCACATCTTTGCCTTGACCCCGTAAATAACGTGCATAAATATCGGCCGGAATATAAACACCGGCAAGATGCCCTATATGTATCGGTCCGTTTGCATATGGTAAGGCCGAGGTTATTGTATATCGTTTAAAATTTTTCATGTTTTTATTATTTGTAACTATTGTTACCAATTTATAATGGTTAAGATGTTTTTAACTATTATGTGCAAAGATATAATTTAGTAACAAGTTGTAGGCAGAAAGGTGTGATGATTTTTCTCTATTTGCACATTTATTGCGTATTTTTGAATATACGTTAAAAAGCAATTATAAGGTGGCGGTTAATAGCGTGTAATATAAGCTTTTATGTTGGCTTAAATTTTTTACATAACTTTGCGAAATTGCTATTACACAAAGTAACGCTAAGATTTATAAAATAAATTTAGTAATTAATAAATATTTTAATGATTTCACAATCATTATATTAATTCTACTTTACGAACTTAATTTTGTTTGTTGTTTCAATTTTTGTTTGTT
>CBDUWQ010000014.1:0-37935 GCA_965370965.1 uncultured Bacteroidales bacterium | reverse complement strand
ACAACAAACAAAAATTGAAACAACAAACAAAATTAAGTTCGTAAAGTAGAATTAGTAAAAATAATTTAAAGTAAATATACATAATTGAATTTTACTGATATATATTTATATAACATTTAACCTACCCAATTCGCAATCCAAGTATAATAATATCATCAATCTGCTCAATATCACCACGCCATTCGTCAATAGTTTTATTAAGTATATCCTTTTGCTCTGCCATAGGTTTTTCCTGAATATCGAGAAGCAGTTGTTTGAAAGCTTTTGATTTAAACTTCATTGCTTTTGGTCCGCCAAACTGATCAATATAACCATCAGAAAAGATATAGAAGGTATCCCCTTTTTTCATTTCTATATCATGTTTTGTAAAACTCTCCTTCTCTTTAATATAAATTCCTATTGGGTTTTTATCGGCTTTAACCTCGATTAATTCATTATCTCGGTACAAATACAATGGATTATATGCTCCTGCATATTGTAGCATCATATTATCCATATCAAGTATAATAAGAGCTATATCCATACCGTCTTTTGCTTCACCATCTTTACCTGTCTGTTTAAGGGTAGCCTTAACATTTGCCCGTAAATGGTTTAAAATTGTATGTGCTTCAACGGTTTCTAATTGATTTACAATTTTATTTAGGAATGATATGCCCAACATGCTCATAAATGCCCCGGGTACTCCATGACCTGTACTATCGGCAGCTGCTATAATTACTTTGCCGTTTTTTTCACTCATCCACCAAAAATCACCACTCACAATATCTTTGGGTCGCCATAGCAAAAAATGCTCGGGCAATAAACCCTCGGCAGTTGCCTTTGAGGGCACAACAGCCTGTTGAATGCGCTTTGCATAAACAATACTTGAAGTAATTTGATCTTTCTGTTTACGAATTTCAGCGGTACGTTCCTGAACAATACCTTCAAGTACTACTTTTTCATGCTCAAGTTTACGTGTGTAAAGCTTTACCACCACAACCATTATTACTATAATTAGAATACCATAAAATACATAAGCAACTATTGTACGGTACCAAGGCGGTAGTATTGTAAACTCGTAAGAGGCTATAGTACTTTCAACGTCATAAATATTTTTTGCTTTAACTTTAAATATATATTTTCCTTCGCGTAAATTTGTAAAAACCGACTTTGTCTCTTTTTTCCAATTACTCCATGTATCTTTATATCCTTCAAGTAAATATGAAAACTTAATACTCTTTTCATCTTCAAAAAATGGTGCAGCATATGAAAATGTCAAATCATTAAATTCATAAGGCAAAACAAACTTTAACTCATCAGGCTGTATTTTCGATACAATTAAATCTCCAGATTTAGTTTTTTTATAATAATTCCCATAAAACAAAACAGAATCGTTAGCAGTAACAATTTCTCTAATAAAAGCATTAAATGGTTTATCATAATTCTTGTGAAAATTATTATCGTAGCTATACAACCCTGATGAGCAGCCCAACCATGTAATATTATCCGAATCGTGAAAAATCGCATCTATTTGCTCGCTTGGCAATCGTTTAAAAGGAGTTCTATCAATTTCAATATTTCCTTCTATGGTAAATGTTCCTTTCTCTATCCAACGTTTTTGACTATTATATGTACTCATCCAAAAAACAGAATCGTTCTTCTCCACAAAACGAAAAACACAATATGTTTCATTACTATTATCGTCAAACCTAGTATCTTTTTTAAACTTTTCGAGTTTATAATCATAAATATAAACTCCGGTTTCTGTTCCAAAAATCAGGTCATCGCCAAATGATGAAATATTTATATCTTTTTTTGATGGAAGGCCGGACTTTTCATCGTAAGTAATAATTATTGTATCCTTATCAGTATTCTTAATCTGTAATAAACCATTAAAGTAGGTTGCAAGCCAAATATTGCCAAATTTATCTTCCTTAATGCTTCTTATTTCATCCTTTATGGAATTATACATAGCATTTCTTTTCCACCTTCCATTTTCATTAATAATAGAAAAGAATGCATTAACCTTTCCAACATAAATAACTGACTTAATTGATTTTGATTTTTGCAGCTTTGTAATATAATTAACCAATTCGGGTTCTTCTTTTAATCTAATTTGCTCATCGATATACTTCGTATCTGCATTTTCATCAATTGAGTATAACCCTTTAATAGTACCTGCCAATAACACATTCTCACTTGTACCCGGAATTTCAAAATCTACCAAAGACCATGTTTGATCATCAATACCTTCCACTTTTTTAAACTCCGGTATTTTACTATCATCAAAATCAAGATAAAACACTCCAAGACTTGTGGCAACAAAAAGTTTAGTATTAAACCTGTGTATATCATTAACCGAGCCCAATAATCCTTGCTTTTCTGTAAACTTCTTAAAAGGTGAATTGATTTCTATTTTTCCAATTCCAGAATTTAATGCCATCCACAGTGGAGATTGCAGATCGTCGCTTTTTGAGTATAGATTAATAACTGTTTCATTTTGAAGACCTTCATTTTTACTATATCTATTAAGAATATTGCCTTTAGAATCCATAATAATTATTCCATCGAAAATGGTAGCAAAAATAAATTGGCCATTATTAAGCTTAAAGGAGTGGTACAATTGGTTGTTTTTAAGGAATTTATTAGCCTCAATGTTTTTGAAGTTTTCCAGAATTTTCCCCGATTCTTTATTATAACTGTACAAGCCATTAGGATAACAGCCTATTAATAAGTTATTATTTATGTATTCATTAATGGTAAATATCCCTTTCTTCTCAAAAAAACCACCTTTTTCAACTATCTCAAAACTATTACCATTAAATTTTTTCAATCCATCAAGAAAATGACCGAGATACATTTCATCAAGATAAAATGAAAAAAATGAACCATTACTTAAATTAATAACCTTTATTGAATCAGCGTTAAATAAAAATATCTTTTTGGTTGAACAGAAATACACACCATCTTTTGTGGCATACGTTTTCCATATATCAGGAAAATCATTATCAGAAGTATCTATTTTAGGTAATAAGGATTGGTAAATCATTTTACCGGATTTATTTGGAATTAAATATCCAAATTCGCCCACACCACCAACATAAATCTTACCTAGGCTATCAATGGCCAACGACCTGATAATGGAATTATTATCAATTGGTATTTTGCGCCAGTTTATACCATCGTATTCAAGTACGCCATCGTCGTTATTGCCAAAATACATTATTCCCCTGTTATCTTGCACTATGGCCCAATTTTGCTCACTTGCAGAATATTCTTGCGGCGAATAATTAGTAATAAACGGAATACCTGTTTTATTAATCTGCGAAAAGACAAAGGTATTTATTATAATTATTAAGATGCTTACAGTAAAAATACGTCTCATACTTGTAAAAATAATAATAAATATTGAGACCATTCCTAAAAGTCTAAAAAACTCAGAATGAATGTTTTTAGTGACGGTGTGAATTTATTAATTAACTGATTGTGAGATTGTAGGTTTTTATACATTTTGTAAAATTATTCACGCCGTCACTTTTTGGAGTAGGCTAAAAATTATTTATTTTTTAAAGCTTCAACCATTTTTAAAAGTTCGTCTATTTGTTTTTGTTGGTTTTCTAATTGTACTTGTTGCTCTTGAATAGAATTTACCAACATTGGCACTAAATCTGAAGTATTCAATACATTAAAATCTTCAATCACTTTATCTCCAAATTTTTCTTTTGTTTGTGAAACCATATCAGGACAAATAGTTTTAACTTCTTGTGCAATAAAACTGGTAAATGTACCTTCTAGCTCTTTATTATTTTGTTTATACTCACTAATATATTCAAAAGTAACAGGACGTAATAATTTAATTTTTTCTAAACTGCCTGATAGTGTTTTTATATTTTCTTTTACTCTTTTATCAGATGATGTAGTCCAAGAAGTAAATGTTGATCTTCCTTGCCCTGAAATATGTAAAATATGTGTTGGATTTGTTACTCCAATGCCAACATCACCGCCTCCTTCAATAGTAATACGAGCAGCATTGTTTGTACCAAATTGTAAAGGTGTATTAAAATCATTAACAACATACATTGAATTTGCTATAGAATTTGTGAAGATTTGTCCTGCTGTACCTACGTAACCTACACCTCCAATAACATAATTAGTACCATCCTGTCTGAATTCCAATCTTGGATTGTCATCTTCACCGGAATTATCAGAATCAGCCTGAATAGTTACTAATGCATCGGTGCTTGAATATATATGTAATAAGCCAGCAGGTGCAGTCGTTCCTATACCAACTTCAGCACCCATTATATTAATTTCATTTCCACTACCATCAAAAACAATTCGTTCAGCAGCAGAACCAATTCCAATCCAATCATCTTCATGTAAAGTTATATCGCCATTAACATCTAAAGTCGTAGCGGGAGTTTGTGTTCCTATGCCAACTTCTGCTCCCATTATTTCTATTTCATTACTGCTTCCATCAAAAATAATTCGTTCAGCAGAAGGACCTATCCCAATATAATTATCATCTACTAAGTGAATATCATCACTTGCATTTAAATCAGCTCCATTGATACTTATTGTACCTGATACATCAAAAACAATTCGCTCAGCAGATGAGCCAATACCAATCCAATTATCATCGGCAACTTCAATATTTCCACTAATATCTAATGCACTGCTCGGACTAGTAACACCTATACCAACATTACCACTATTGTAATAAATATCACTACCAGTTGTTGTCCACTGAGTAGAAATACTTGTTCCGTCAATACTAATTGATTTGCCGGCTGTTAACTCTAAATCGCCATTAATAGTTACAGCAGCATTAAATCTTAAAGTATTGGCACTAAAATCACCATAAATTAAAGCCCCTGTTGATGTTGCATTTGTATTTTCGATATATAGTTTATTAGAGCCTGTTTCGTTATAACCGGCTTTGTATCCAATAAAAACATTACTTGAGCCTGTTGAATTACTGAATCCACTTTCCGATCCAAGACTTGTATTGTAATTTCCTGTTGTAAGTGAACGTGATGCCTTTTGTCCTATTCCAGTATTTTCTGATCCTTCAGTCATTTGAAAACCTGCATTTCTTCCAAAAAATGCATTTCTTGAACCTATTGTATTAAAAGCACCTGAAAAAGCACCAAAAAAACTATTGTATGTACCTGTTGTATTTTCAAGTCCTGAACTACTTCCAAAAAAAGCATTAAAACATCCTTCTGGAGCTGTTACCATAACTGTATTTTTTCCTGATTCATGTCCAACAAAAGTATTATTATATGAAGCATCACTTTCATATCCACTATTATAACCTAAAAATACATTATAAAAACCCTCTGTGTTTGCATATCCACTGCTACTACCAATATAAACATTTTCGTAACCTGAAGTTAAACCATAACCGGCTTTTTTTCCTAAAATAACATTACTATAACCTGATACATTATCATAACCTGTACTATCGCCAATAAAAATATTATTTGAACCTGTTTCAGTCTTATAACCTGATCTGTTACCAAAAAATATATTTGAGCTAGCATGGTTTTTTAAACCTGCCTCCCAACCTATTGAAATGCTGTTTATACTATTACTTGCGTTGGAGCCCGCATAATGCCCAATCATTATACAACTTTGCGTATTATCAGCATCATAACCTGCACTGGAGCCAAGAAATGTATTATCATCTCCAAGTTGAGCATTTAATCCGGCAAAGTGTCCTAATAAAACATTGAAGCCTCCATCAATACTGTGTAACCCTGCATCGGTTCCAACAAATGTATTATGCGAACCTGTTGTATTGTCTTTACCTGCTGTAAAACCAATAAAGCAATTTCCTGTTCCTGTTGTATTAGCCAGCCCGGCTTCATTTCCAATAAAAACACCATAATTAGCACCAAGATTATTGTAACCTGCCTGATATCCAATAAAACAATTTCTATCTCCTGAGGTATTACTATAACCAGCTTTATAGCCTGAAAAAACATTTTCTTTACCCGATGTATTAGTTAAACCGGCCTCGTGTCCTAAAAAAATATTAAAACTACCACCTATATTTGCTCTACCGGCACGAACTCCCATAAAAAGGTTGCTTGTACCTGCCGAGTTTGTATAACCAACCTCATCACCAATAAAAATATTATTGCTCATTGAGCTATTGCTGTATCCGGCACTTCTACCAAGAAAAATATTATTATTACCGATAGTTATGTTATGTCCTGCATTTGCACCCTGTATTACATTATTGCTACCACTTGATATTTTGCGACCGGCTTGTTCACCTATTATTACATTAAAATTTCCTGTAATACCACCACTACCTTCTCCTTCACCAGCAAGATGCCCAACAAAAACATTATCAATGGCATTTTTTATTAATGCACCTGCACCTGCACCAACCAAAACATTTCGTTGGTTATTTCCATCCCATGCAATATCTCCAACCCCAGCTCCATTACCAAGATATACATTATCATTACCTGTTTTATGGTTTTGTCCAGTCTCAAACCCCATAAAAACATTGTTTGCGCCTGTTATACTATTACGTCCTGCCTCTTTTCCCAAATAAACATTATTACTTGCATTATTTTTAAATCCGGCTTCATAGCCAATAATAATATTATCTTCACCTGTTGTACCCTCAAAACCTGCACTATTACCAATAACAACATTATGGTTTGCAGTTGTATTACTATATGCAGCTTTGTCACCAATAAAAATATTACTGGTTCCCTCAGTATTATTTAATCCTGCATTTGATCCAATCATAACATTATCATATCCTATTGTATTTTCGTGTCCGGCCTGAAATCCTAAAAAAGTATTATAAGAACCCTGAGGACTACTACCTCCAATATTTTTATTACCTGCTTCAAAACCCATAAAAGTGTTAAAATCACCTGTTGTATTAGTATATCCGCAGTATGCTCCAATAAAAGTATTTGAGCCTCCTGTAGTTGTTGATACACCACAATTCTGTCCAAGAAATGAATTACCTGAGCCTTCAGTATTTCCTCTGCCTGCCTCTGTACCAATAAATGTATTTGACTCTCCTATAGTATTATTTTGACCTGCCACATAACCTAAAAAGGTATTATTAGCACCTTCTGTATTCTGTTTTCCAGATTGATATCCAATAAAAACATTCCATTTTGCCATAGATACATCTGATAAAGCTCCACTCTCATGTCCAATAAAATAGTTATCCTTAGTTAGTTTCATTAATCTTTGTGATGTTCCCGATTCGGTATTCCCCACAGAAAAACCAGCGTCAGAGTCTTTTACATATATGCGGGTACTGTCTAAATTGACTTTTAAAATATCAGAAATAGTGCCTTTACCTGAGCTAATACCTGCAACGGCAAAACCTCCTTTACTGGCTTTAGATCCTTTTGCTCCCTCTTCAACATACATTCTGATACTATCGTTTGAAACAGTTAGGTAATTTTGTCCTACACCTTTGCCAGAACTTATTCCAGCCACGGCAAAACCTCCTTTACTGGCTTTGGCTGCCCCAGAGTCAACATAAATACGCACACTATCGGTTGTTACTCTTAAATATTCATCAACGACTCCTTTACCCGAACTTATACCTGCTACTGCAAAGCCTCCCTTACTGGCTTTTCCAACTCCATCTTCAACATATATTCTAACGCTATCATTTGATACTGTTAAGTAATTGTTGCCAATACCTTTACCTGAGCTTATTCCTGCAACAGCAAAGCCTCCCTTACTGGCTTTTCCAACTTCATCTTCAACATATATTCTAACGCTATCATTTGATACTGTTAAGTAATTTATCCCAGCAGCTTTGCCCGAACTAATTCCAGCTACAGCAAACCCCCCTTTACTACCTTTTGTAGCACCATCACCAACACTTATCCTCACACCCTCTTCATATACAGCAAAAACAGTGTCGCCTGCGGTATTAGTTACCACAAACAGAGCTTCATCATCGTCACCTGAATTGCCAGCTGAGCTTAGTTTTCTCCAACGAGATTTTGTTCCGTTATAATAATAGAAACAAGCTTTATCGGTATCGTAAACTAATAAGCCATTTGCAACAGGGTCTATTGCTATTCGTTGTGCTGATGTCATACGTGGAACTAATACCCCTTTTACTGTTGAGGTAACATCTAATAGTGCTGAAGCATCGGGGGCTGTTGTTCCAATTCCTAAACTAGCTCCCATTACATCTATATCATCATTAGTTCCATCAAAAATAATTCGTTCAGTTGATGAGCTTATTCCAATATAATTTCCATCAATAACATTAATATTATCGCTTACATTCAAGTCAGCGCCTTTTACATTTACAACTCCCCCGCTCCCATCAAAATCAATACGTTCACTACCTGAGCCTATACCTATCCAATTGTCATCGCTTACAGTAATATTTCCGCTTACTTCAAGTTCTGTAGCTGGTGTATTTGTACCAATCCCCACATTACCGTCATCTCTAACAAAAAAAGCTGATGTTCCGTTATCCTGAATATCAAAATCACCTGCATCGGTAAGGTCAAAAATCATATTATTGGCTCCTTGTGTTATGGTGGTTCCTTCAGTTAAAATGCCACCTAATTTCACTATATTACCTGATATAGATAGTCCATTTGAAAATGTTGAACTACCAATCTTTGCCCAGCCTGAACTTCCATAAAAGAAAAAAGCATGCTCAGTAACATCATATACCAATAACCCTTCGGCAGGAAAAGTGATATTACCACGCTCGGTAGTTGTAAGCCTTGGAACCAATAGCCCTTTGTCCAGCGAATAAACATCAAGCATTGCCGATGCCTCTGGTGTATATGTATCATCCTCACTAATACTTACATTTTGCCCTATTGCTATACTGCTGATAGTAATTAACAAAATAAAAATCCCTGATTTAAAAGTATTTGTTTTCATGTTTCTAAATTTTATTATCATCTCTATTTGAGGTGATTATTTCTTTGTTAAGACGATGTATGCATCGTCTGTATAATTCTATTCAATAATTATTTTTGAAGAAAACCTTTGATGCCTAAATGCAACATAAAATATATATACCCCTGTCTCAATTTGGGGTAATGTAATTGTATGCCAATTATAACCCATAATTGATTCCATCTCCTTAATAAAAATAATTCGCCCTAATTGGTCTGATAAAAAAACCTTAAAAGGTTCTGTAGTATTCTTTGAAAAAGAGAAACTTATTTCATCTTTTGATATTTTTTCTATTGTAATATCCTCATTAAAATTGCTGCTGCATTGAACTGAAATTTCAGGATAACTTTTTACTGTTCCGTTATAATCAGTTTGGCTTAGCCTATAATAAACAGGACTTGAAACTCTATTTTTATGTACATAAGAGTATATATTTTCATGATATGAAGTACCTGCACCCAATATTTGTGCTATTGTTGAATAATCTGTCCCATTTGTTGAATATTCAATCGTAAAAAAATCATTTCTAAACTCAATTAACGTCTCCCACCATAGCTCTACACTATTTGTAGCACATACTGCATCAAACCTTTTTAATACTATTGGCAAAGGATTGCTGCTTGATCTTCCAATAATAAAATCGGAAAAACTTATTAATACCGTACGCGTTGCGGTAATAGCAGCAGACCCCGAACCACTTTGCGTTGAGTTATCGTGGGTTCCTACACTTGCCCAATCACCAACCCCATTTCGTTTAAAAACAGCGTGTTGTTCCGGATTATCACCCCCATTTGTATGCCCTTGCGACGTTACTGTAATATCATATTGAACACCTGTTCCGTTATCTGGTGTAAATGTCCAATATCCTTTGTCAAGAAATTCAGTAATTGGAGTACCGCCAACATTTAAGCCCAATGGCACCGTTTCAGATGATGAAGCTGTAAATTTAGAAGACAAGTATGTCATTGAACCAAGATTGGTAATATTCAGAGTGGCAGGCAGGTAGTCATCTCCTTCTGATAATGGAAAAACATAACTTGCTACACTCATATACCGTTGTAAGTTCCCTATTACACTTCTACCGCTTGCCTGATTTGTTATGGCGCTTGTACTGGTATTTTTTATAATTAATGTATCGGTACTGCCTGTTGTTATTGAACCCGATACAAAATTCAAATTATTGCTTATTAATATATTATCGTTAATAGTTACACCATTTGAATTGTTAACCTCCATATTTTCAAAATAGGTTGCTTTTGAACCACCTATATTTTGAGATGCTGAACCAACAAATTCTATTGTGCCACTTGTATTTCTATTGTCAAAAACATAATCGGTCGTGTAGTTTTTCCAATCTCCCTCAATAATAATTTGTCCATCAGAGCTTATCATACCATCACTTCCTGATTCAAAAAGACTGTTAAAACTACCTTGGCTACCTCCATCAATATAAATAACAGCATTACTACCAGCTTTAATATAACAGCCATTGTTTGATAGTCCAACATTTGCAACAAATCCATCATTAACACTGCCACTATAACCGGTTGTATTTAATCCTGATAAAGAACCCTTTACATTTACCTCACCATCTCCTGTTATTACATTGGTATTTGCTCCTGTTAAATCACCATACACAGTTATTGAACCGTCTAAATCAAGTGAAGATGTGCTGTTAACATCAAAATCACCTGTAACTAACAAATCTCCATTTATTGTAGTGGTATAATTGTTATCTGTCTGAAAATTACCATCAACAACCAGTTTTCCAAAGATGGTTAATGTTAAAGTATTATTGACAATAAAATTACTGCTGGTAATTAAACTACCTTCTACAGTTAAAGTACTGCTATTATTAAAGATAAGCGTACTCGACAATTCTATTGTATTACCACTACTTATGGTAATATTGTCATTACTTGAAATTGTTGTTGGTGGGGCAACTCCTCCCTGCCAATTTACTGCCGTTGTCCAATTACCTGAACTAACACTTACATAATCGGTAGCATTTACATTAATTGAAGCTATTGTAAAAAAAAAGGTAATGGAAAAATACAATAGTTTAATATGCCACATATTACTAAAAAAATATGTAGAATTTATTTGATGCCGCAATTGGTGTAAAAAAAACATACGGTCTTTATTAATTAACAAAAATAGGGTTATATACTTTTTGTACGGATTATCACTTATAAAGTTAATAAAAATACTGAGAAAAAGAAAATTTTAAGTTATTTTAGAACCAATGTAAACAATTCATTATTAAAAGGTTCAAATAGTAAAAATGGGGTATCCAATCACAACCCGTAGTTCGAATTGTAGTAGTAAACCAAAAAAAGTATAATTACGTAGATATGATTAGAAACCCCATAATTATATAAATCAATAAGTTGCGGTCTGCAATTTTATGAAAATAAAATCACAAACAATTTTATTGCTGTTACCAACATAGTATCTTTGACGTTCTGAAAAATAATAACAATAAAAATATTTAGTATGAACACATGGTTTGAATGTAAGGTAAAGTATGAGAAAATGGGCAACGACGGTAAAGAAAGAATGGTATCGGAACCCTATCTGATTGATGCAATTTCGTTTACCGAAGCCGAAAGCAAAATACACAAAGAACTGGAGCCATACATATCGGGCGAGTTTTTTATAAGCACCATAAAAATTGCCAACTACTCGGAATTAATACCAAACGAAAACGGCGACAGGTGGTTTAAGTGCAAAGCCGCCTTTATTAGTCTTGACGAAGAGAAAGGTATTGAGCGCCGCTCAAATAGTTATATTCTGGTTCAGGCAAACAATGTAAAAGAGGCCTACGATTATTTATCAAAAACATTGAGCGGCTCAATTTCTGATTTTGAAATACCAAGCATTCAGGAATCACCAATTATGGATGTGTTTGGCTATTCAAACAACGAAGATTTAGATAATGATATACCAAACAATTTAACTCCTTTAAGTGAGGTTGAAGAACCAGAAAAAGAATAGTTAGTCTTTGCAAGAAAACGCCAAATTACTCACAAATATTTTTATTTTATTTGTGTTCGTGAGCTAAAGTTCTGCGCCTGCCTGCTGTAGGCAGGTTACTCTCGCCTTTGACGTTTTCTTACCTGCCTGACGTACCTTGGCAGACAGGTCAAAGACTTAAAAAAAGGTAGTTTTCTTGTTGACACTAATTACCAATAAAATTATTTTGACTTTTTAAGCAGGTATTTATTTTATTTACCTGCTTTTTTTATGCATTAACCACATATTTGATAAATTAAAATAAACCAAGGCAACCAAAATAACGTCTTAATCATCTATTAAAAGTCTGTTTTTTTTTAGTAAATTGCACTATTCAATATACTTATCCAAAATATAATTATAAAATTAAACCCTATAAAAATGAAAAGTATTTACAAAGCCTTAGTTTTTGCCGGAACATTTTTGTTTCTGTTTAATGTAGCAGTATTGCCTGCGCAAACCTTAGAGGAGTACAAAAAACAGCAAAAAGCTGAAAAAAACAAGTTTAAAGAGGACTACAAAGCCGGTTTTGAGCAATTTGTTAAAGAGCGCGATGAGGCCATTCAGAAAATGGATGACGAGTTTAAAGAATTTTTGAAAAAAGAGTGGACCAATTACGAGTTATTTAAAGCCGAGCGGCGCAAACCAGAGCCCAAACCCGATACCGAACCAGTTTACAAAGCCCAAACCGATAAACAGCCTACACAACTAAAAGTAGAGGCTCCTGCAAAAATAGAGTCGATGGCAATTGCACCGGTGCTCCCTGTTTTGGCAAAAAGCATACCTGACGACTATAGTCCAAAGTCAACAACATTTGGTTTTTATGGTGCCAATTTGGATCTTAAATACGACTCAAAATTTATAACATCGTTCCCGTCAACAATTAATGAGGAGGTTATTGCCGCCAAATGGGACGAAATGAGTAAAACCAGCTATGCCGATGCAATTATCCAATTAAACAGTTTTAAAACTCAAATGAACCTTAACGACTGGGGTTACTACCTTTTGGTTAAAAGCGCATCAAAAAAAATATCGGACAATGAAAACACTCAAGTATTTTTGGAGTGGTTTTTATTAACAAAATCAAATTACAAAGCCCGTTTGTCATTTAAAGGCTCAAAATTACATTTACTGTTACCATCATCAAACAATATTTATGGAATGCCATTTTTTACGTTTGATAATATACGGTATTACATGGTAAACGGCAGCGAAAGCGATATTTTTACTTATGACCGCGACTTTCCCGAAGCCCGTGTAATAATGGATTTAAACCTGTATAACTCAATATCTACGAAAGTACAATTAAAAACCAAACCGGTTAAATTTGAATTTGACGGACAAGAGTATGCCTTTGATGTAAAGTACAACCAAAACGCCATTAACTTTTATGACGACTACCCATTGGCCGATATCGAAGTTTATTTTGATGCCACAATAACCTTGCAAACAAAAGAATCGTTAACCGATGGATTGTTACCATTAATTAAAGACAAACCTGAATCGGAAGCTGCACTTTTACTGCTTAAATTTGTACAAACAGCCTTTGAGTACCAAACCGACCAACAGCAATTTGGAGAGGAAAAATTCTTTTTCCCCGATGAACTGTTTCACTACCCGGCATCCGATTGCGAAGACAGATCGGTATTATTCTCGTACCTTGTAAAAGAGCTGTTGGGATTGGATGTTATTGGGTTAAACTACCCCGGGCACATGGCTACTGCAGTAAAATTTAACGAAGATGTAGTAGGCGATTATATAAATTACAAAGGCGATAAGTATGTTGTTTGTGACCCAACATTTGTAAATGCCCCTATTGGGCAAACCATGCCGCAATATGCCGATAAAAATGCTATTATTGTAGAGTTGAAAACATCGCAAAATTTATTAGGACGCGGAAGAAAACTTTGGCGCTTAGCCAATAAAAAAGGGTTATACCAAGGTGGCAGCGGTAAAAATATAGTTTTTGATAAAGACGGTAATGCCTATATGTGCGGCTATTTTAAAGGCAATGTTGACTTTTTTGGAAATAAACTCAGCTCAACACAAAACACAAACGATGTTTTTGTAGCTAAAATTACACCGAAAAATACAGTTGAATTTGCTTTTAAGGTTGGAAGCCCCGGCAACGACATTGCTTACAATATTATATTAGGAAAAGACAACAGCTTTTATTTTACCGGCTCATTTAATGAAAATATTAAAGTGGGCAATAAAATGCTAAAGGTAAAAGATAACGGTGATATTTTTATAGCCAAATGCTCACGCAATGGTAATATAAAATGGGTTAACCAAGCAGGTATTGAGCAGTTAGACAGCTTAAACAATATGTTTGTTGCCCATTTTGATGAAAATGGAAAAAAGCTATGGACAAGAGCCTATGAGGAATCGGAAGACTTTACGGATTATGGCATTACGGTTGACGATATGGGTAAAGCATTTGTAACTGCATCATTAATTGCATCGGCAGGTATGGATGTATCATCAAAATCATACGAAAGCTATACTGCCTTTGACCCTATTGAAACTTTAAAAACCGAAAACGATAAACTGATAGCTAAACACTATGAGCCCGGAATTGCAGGTTTGTTTGCAGTACTGTATATGGTAAACAACAGTAGTGTTTCGTTACCCGGAAACCAAGCCCAAAAGGCTTTAGATAAGCACAATCCCAGTTTTAGAAAAAACTCACCCGATATTTATGAAAATATAGGAAGGATTGAATTTATAAAAAACTCACAGGGCATTGTTACCATAAGAACCGACAATGGCAAAGATGTTAACTTTGATGCCGTACGTGTTAAAAATAATTCAAAAATTAAAGTGAGCATGTACAACAGCGGAAATGCGCAAATTGATGTACTATCGGGTATTATGGTGGGCAAGGCTATTATTTGGTACAACCTAAACTATATACGCTTGTTTAAAGACACAGGCGACCTAATGTTTGATTACGACAATGACCATACTCAGAAAAAAGTTAATATTAAAAAAGATATTCTTTATTAGAAATTAAGAAATTCTTTAATTTTTTCAACAGTTATATAATGACCTATTCATTAATGGATAGGTCATTTTTTTTCAAAATTCTGATGCTATAGTTTATTTTCAAGAAAAACCAGCAAATCGGCCACAACAAAGGTACTGCCCCCCACAAAAATAAGGTCTGTTGGTTCGGCATTTTCAAATGCTTGTTTATAAGCTTTGCCCACCTTATCAAATGACTTGCCCTTTAAACCTAAACCTACTCCGACCTTATATAATTCGGTATGACTTACTGCCCTTGGTATTGCTGCTTGTGAAAAATAGTATATGGCATCTTTAGGAAATAGACCGAGTATTGTATTGATATCCTTATCATCAACAAGTCCCAAAATAATATGTAGCTTATTGTATGTTTGCTTCTTTAACTGATTTATTACACAAGTTATCCCTTCAGCATTATGCCCTGTATCACAAATAACCTTGGGAGACTGTTTTATAACCTCCCAGCGCCCGCGTATATTTGTGTTTTTAACAACATTGGCTAAACCTGAAACTATTGCATGCTTTGGTAAATTTAAAAGTGGTGTTAACACTTGTAATGCCCCAAAAACAGGTATTATGTTTTTTTGTTGATACTCACCAAGCAAATCAATTGATATATTAAACGTAGTTCCGCTCTGCACATTTTTTACTATCATCTCTTGTTTTGCCTCATCACTACTCTCTAACATTCTTACTTTAAACCTTCGCTCTGAAAAGCATACCGATGAATCATTACTTACAGCCTTATCAATAAATATAGATGCTGTCTCCTTTTTCTCTTCTCCAACAATTACCGGAACCCTCTGTTTTATTATTCCGGCTTTTTCTAATGCAATTTTTTCAAGAGTTGATCCCAAATATGAAACATGATCAAAACCAATATTAGTAATTATTGATGCCAATGGTTTAATAATGTTAGTAGAATCAAGCCTGCCACCCATTCCAACCTCTATTACAGCTATATCAACCTTTTGTTTGGCAAAATAGTTAAACGCCATGGCAACTGTCATTTCAAAAAATGAAGGTTTTATTTTTTCGATAATAGCTTTGTTTTCTTCAACAAACCCAACAACCTCATCTTTTTCAATCATTTTGCCATTTACCTTAATCCTCTCCCTAAAATCAATTAAATGAGGTGAGGTATATAGGCCTGTTTTTAGACCTGCCTCCTGAAAAATTGATGCAAGCATATACGACACCGAACCCTTACCATTAGTGCCGGCTACATGTATTGTTTTAAAATTTTTATGAGGATGGTTAAAATGTGCATCTAACGCAAGTGTGTTATCTAAGTTAGCTTTGTATGCAGCTTTACCAATACGTTGGTACATTGGCAACTGCAAAAACAATAAATCTATTGTTTGTTGATAATCCATAATATATTTTATTACAAAAATAGTATTTTCAATTGCTAAAATTGAATTTATTTTAAAGTTGTTTTTCAAAATACTTTATATTATTACTAAAATGCTTATTTGTTTTTACTACCTTTAATAGCAACCTTAAAGACATATATTATGAAAAAATCAACTGCAAAAATATTTATTCTCGACACCAACGTTTTATTACATGATTTTAGTTGTATCTATCATTTTCAGAATAATGATGTTATCATTCCTATTATTACACTTGAAGAACTTGATAGGTTTAAAAAGGGCAATGACCAAATAAATTTTAATGCACGCGAATTTACACGCGAATTAGACAACCTGATTGAAAAAGAGTTTCCGGTTGATGGGATATCGCTTGGAATGGGTCGTGGAAAACTGTTTTTAGAAACAGGCAAGCCATTTTCTAAAGAGATGCAGGACTCATTCTCGGAACAGACACCTGACCATATGATTTTGGCAATTGCCATTTATTATAAAATCAAATATAATAAACGCAAGGTAATACTTATTACCAAAGATATAAATCTGCGTGTTAAGGCCAAATCGCTTGGCATTTTGGCCGAGGATTATACTACTGATAAGGTTCAAAATATTGAGGAGTTACATAAAGGTATTGATACCATTGAGAATATTGATGTAGAATTGATAAATATGTTTTACCAAGAATACGACGGGATTGATGTTGACGAGTTTAAATTTAAACGTAAATTGTCTCCCCACGAATATATTATTCTGAAAGGTAACGGCAAAAGTGCCTTATCGCATTATGACCCATTGCAACGCAAACTAAATAGAGTAGAAAAAAAGCGCATTTATGGTATTGAACCAAGAAATGCTGAACAAACATTTTCGTTAGATGCGCTAATGCGACCTGAGATATCACTAATATCGCTTACAGGCAAAGCCGGAACAGGAAAAACCCTGTTAGCTCTTGCAGCTGCTCTACAGCAACACCATATGTACGACCAAATATTTTTGGCTCGTCCAATTATGGCATTGGCTAATCGCGACTTGGGGTTTTTGCCCGGAGATGTTAATGAAAAAATTGGCCCATATATGCTGCCCCTGTTCGATAACCTTGGGGTAATAAAACACCAATTTAGCTCAAACAGCAAAGATGTGATGCGCATTGAGGAGATGCTAAAAAACGATAAGCTGCTGATTACCCCACTTGCGTATATACGCGGCAGGAGTTTGTCGAATATATTTTTTATTGTTGATGAGGCACAGAACCTGACTCCTCACGAAATAAAAACCATTATTACCCGTGCAGGTGAAGGCACTAAAATTGTTTTTACAGGCGATATACACCAAATTGACTCACCATATCTCGACACAACATCAAATGGATTAACTTACCTAACTGACCGCATGAAAGGCACAGAACTTTTTGCCCATGTTAACTTAATTAAAGGTGAACGAAGTATTTTGGCTGAACTTGCCAGTGATTTGTTATAAACTATATTAATCCGCTTTAATTCGAGTCAAAAAATTAGTCAGCCACTAAGCTGCAAAATCCGATTCAAAACCGTTTAGGGTTTGCTCATAAAAAAGTTCGAGAATTTAGGAGCAATATTTTTATAAAAATTAGAAGTTATTTTGAACGAACCCATAGTAGCGTAACCTTTAAATAGTTTTAATATCAAAGATTCCTCGACTTTGTTCAATAACCACGCTCGAAATCCCTGTCTGCACTACCGTTTCGGCAGACAGGTGTTTAACAAATAATTTCAGTTCACTTGAGTTTTCCGATATTCGGGACAGGCTCTGAAATAATAGTCTCACTTATTAAAAAAGCCCCCCAATAATGAGAGGCTTTTGCACACTTCAATAATATTTATATTTTAATAAGAATCTAAATCAATTTTCATGGTTATACCACCCGAAGTCAACTTAACATATGAATCACACTCACCACTATCATTACCGTCTTTATCAATACCAAAATCAGCAGTTATTTCTATAGGTTTGTTACCTTCAAAGTCCTCAGTTAATACAAGGATTCCATCTTTAATATATTTACAACTTGATGCATAATCAATATTAGTAAAAACAGTTTTATTTGTTACAGAATCCATAACTTGATTTGCATTACCATTAACTAAAAATGAATCATCAGTAATATTTAATAAAGTGGTAAAACCTTCATACCATTTTAAAGTTTGGTCACAACTCCAAAAATAAGTTACCCCACCCTCAGTAATAGAAACATCTCCATCTGTTTCCATTCCAAATAAAACAAATGTGTCGTTAATCTCTTCAATTGTAAGTTTCATTGTACCAGCCATTGCAGTACCACCATTTTCATACTCATCAAAAGTTACTGTTGCTACCAAATCAACAGTATATTCGGGCACTCCAGAGAATTCAACAATAATTTTACCTGAAGCATCATTAACATTTGTAAAATCAAGAGTAAGAGTGTTTTCACTCCAACTTACATCAGGATCGGTATTTGGTAATAAAGCACTCTTTAAAGCCTCTTTATTAAAACCAAAATTGTTAACATTTTCAAATACTTTAATGACTTTCAATTCGGTGTCAACATTTTCGCTTATAGTTGACGCTGCGTCTGCCAAATCTTCAGGCGATGTAGTTAGCTCACAAGATGAAAAAGCCATTAAAAATACTAAAGCCATACTTACACTCTGTAAAATCTTTTTCATAATAAATTTATTTATTGTTAATTAATAATACGAAATTCAATTTATAAGTTATTTAAAAATACGATATTAATCAAAAAAATGTTACCTCTTTTACATTAAATAACAAAAAACATTGACCATTGATTTAAAAAAAATCAATATTTATGCTTGTGCTGTTGGTCCACCAAAATTCATGGGTATATTTGGAGCACCACCACCTTCAATATTCTTTATTTTTCCATGCACAGCTTCGTACTTCGAAATATTATCTTGAAGTGCACCTAATAACCTTTTTGCATGCTCTGGGGTTAATATAATTCTTGATTTAACCTTAGCTTTTGGTATTCCTGGCATTATACGAACAAAGTCAAGTACAAATTCAGCACTTGAATGGGTAATAACTGCAAGGTTTGAATAAACCCCTTGAGCAATATCTTCACTCAATTCAATATTCAATTGATTCGATTTTTTTGATTTATCATCCATAGTTTTTAATATTTTAATATATGTTACAAATTTAATAAATTATTGCTTGCATAAACAAAACAGGGCCGACAAATTATGTCAGCCCTGTTTTGTTCTCTATATTGTGAAAGGTTTACTCTTGTCCTAGTGCTTCTTTTTTAGATGCCAATAGGGCTTCGTATTCTTGTTTATTTCCGACAATCATACCTGAAAATCTTCTAGAACCTGTACCTGCAGGAATCAAATGTCCTACAATAACATTCTCTTTCAATCCTTCCAAATAATCAATTTTACCTTTTATTGCTGCTTCGTTAAGCACTTTGGTAGTTTCCTGAAACGAAGCTGCCGAAATAAAACTTTTTGTTTGGAGTGCAGCACGGGTTATTCCCTGCAATATCTGACTAGATGTAGCAGGAATAGCATCACGGAACTCTATTACTTTTAAATCCTTACGTCTAAGAACTGAGTTCTCATCACGCAATTTTCTTGCTGTAAGTATCTGACCGGGTTTCAAGTTTGAATTACCTTCTTCGACAACAACTTTTTTATCCCAAATCCAGTCATTTTCTTCCATAAATGCATTTTTGTCAACAATTTGCTTTTCAAGAAACTTAGTATCTCCCGGATCAACAATATCAACCTTACGCATCATTTGACGTACAATTACCTCAAAATGCTTATCATTAATTTTCACACCTTGTAAACGGTAAACTTCCTGTACTTCGTTTACAATATATTCCTGAACCTTGGTAGGTCCTTTAATTGCAAGTATATCAGAAGGGGTAATTGCTCCATCGGACAGTGGAGTACCGGCTTTTACATAATCGTTTTGCTGTACCAAAATTTGTTTTGACAGCGACACAAGGTACTTTTTTAATTCACCTGTTCTTGATGTAATAATAATTTCACGATTACCTCTTTTTATCTTGCCAAAGCTAATCTCTCCATCAATTTCAGCAACAACTGCAGGGTTTGAAGGGTTTCGAGCCTCAAACAACTCAGTTACACGTGGTAAACCACCTGTTATATCGCCGGCTTTACCAACCGACCTTGGGATTTTAACAATTACATGACCTTGTTTTACCTCTTGATCCTCATCTATTACAATATGAGAACCCACTGGCAGGTTATATGTTTTAAGCTGTTTACCGTCTTTATCTAAAATACTAACAGTTGGATTTTTTGTTTTATCTCTTGTTTCAATAATTACTTTTTCTTTAAAACCTGTCTGTTCATCCGATTCTTCACGATATGTAATGCCTTCTTCTACATTAATAAAGCTTACCTTACCTGTAGCTTCTGAAACAATTACAGCATTATACGGATCCCATTCACAAATCAAATCGCCCTTTTTAACAGTACCGCCATTCTTAACAAATAATTTTGAACCATAAGGTATTACATAGGTAGAAAGAACTAATTCGGTATTTTTATCAAACAGTTTTGCTTCAGCTAAACGTCCAATAACAATTTTCGATTTTTTATCATCCTTTTCATACGTAACGGTTCTTAATTCATCAAACTCAACTTTACCATCATAGCTGGCAACTACATTAGCCTCCGATGCAATATTACCGGCTGTACCACCCACGTGGAAAGTTCGAAGGGTAAGCTGAGTTCCCGGTTCACCAATTGATTGTGCTGCAATAACACCAACAGCCTCGCCATTTTGAACCATACGGCTGTTTGATAAGTTTCTGCCATAGCATTTAGAACAAACACCAACTTTTGATTCACATGTTAAAACCGAACGTATCTCAACTTGCTCAATAGGTGAATCTTCAATAATTTGTGAAATTTCTTCTGTAAATTCTCCTCCTGCAGGCACTATTAAATCACCTGATAATGGATGAAATATATCATGAACTGATGAACGTCCTAAAACTCTATCATAAAGTGTTTCAACAACCTCTTCATTTTTCTTTAAAGTGGTTGCAACCAATCCACGCAAAGTTCCACAATCTTCCTGTGAAATAATCACATCTTGCGAAACATCAACTAAACGACGAGTTAGATATCCGGCATCAGCTGTTTTTAATGCAGTGTCGGCCAAACCTTTACGAGCACCGTGTGTTGATATAAAGTATTCTAATACCGACAATCCCTCTTTAAAGTTCGAAAGAATCGGGTTTTCAATAATCTGGCCACCCTCAGCCCCCGATTTTTGTGGCTTGGCCATCAAACCACGCATACCTGATAGCTGACGAATCTGCTCTTTTGAACCCCTTGCACCTGAATCAAGCATCATATAAACAGAATTAAAACCTTCATTATCGGTACTTAATTGATTCATCAATATTTGTGTCAACTTGGCATTTGTATGTGTCCATATATCAATAATCTGATTGTATCTTTCATTATTGGTAATGAAACCATTATTATAGTTATTCTTAACTTCATCAACTTGGGCATATCCTTCGTCAACCAAAGTTTGCTTCTCTTTTGGAATTATTACATCGCCAAGGTTAAATGACAGTCCACCTTCAAAAGCAATACGGTATCCAAGATTTTTAATATCATCGAGGAATTTTGCAGTTGCAGCAGTACCGCACTTTTTGTAGATTTTTCCAATAATATCGCGCAATGATTTTTTAGTTAGTACGTCATTAATATAGCCTACCTCCTCAGGTACAAATTCATTAAAAATAACCCTACCCACAGTAGTTTCAAGCAATACTTCTTTTATCTCACCATCAACTAAATCTTTAGTTTTTACTTTTATATTTGCATGTAATGCCACTCTTTTCTCATTAAAGGCAATATTTACCTCCTCCTGAGAGTAAAAAATAAGTCCTTCTCCTAATGCCTTTTTTCTCCCTTTAGTAACATAGTATAATCCTAAAACCATATCCTGCGATGGTACTGTAATTGGTGCACCGTTAGCCGGATTTAATATATTATGCGAACCAAGCATAAGCATTTGTGCCTCAAGAACTGCTGCATTTCCTAAAGGAAGGTGCACAGCCATTTGGTCACCATCAAAGTCAGCATTAAATGCTGTACATGCCAATGGATGCAGTTGAATTGCCTTACCTTCAATAAGCTTAGGCTGAAATGCCTGAATACCAAGTCTGTGCAGTGTTGGCGCACGGTTTAGTAATACAGGGTGTCCTCTTAATACATTTTCAAGAATATCCCATACTACAGGGTCTTTACGATCAACAATTTTCTTTGCCGATTTTACTGTTTTTACAATACCACGCTCTAATAATTTTCTAATAATAAATGGTTTATAAAGCTCGGCAGCCATATCTTTTGGTATCCCACATTCGTGCATTTTCAATTCCGGTCCAACCACAATTACCGAACGGGCACTATAATCAACTCTTTTACCAAGCAAATTTTGACGAAAACGTCCTTGCTTACCTTTTAAACTATCACTTAATGATTTTAAAGCACGGTTACTCTCTGTTTTAACAGCGTTTGCTTTTCTTGAATTATCAAATAAAGAGTCAACAGCTTCTTGAAGCATCCGCTTTTCGTTACGCAAAATTACCTCAGGAGCTTTAATCTCAATAAGTCTTTTTAATCTGTTGTTTCGAATAATTACCCTGCGGTACAAATCGTTAAGGTCTGAGGTAGCAAACCTGCCACCATCAAGCGGTACCAACGGTCGTAATTCGGGTGGAATTACCGGAACAACTTTTACAATCATCCATTCCGGTTTGTTTCGCCCTTTTGAGGCTCTAAACGATTCAACAACCTGAAGACGTTTAAGTGCTTCGCTTTTGCGTTGCTGAGAGGTTTCGGTATTTGCTTTATGCCTTAATGAGTATGACAGTTCATCTAATTCTAAACGTGATAATAGCCCATGCAAAGCATTGGCACCCATAAGTGCAATAAATTTATTTGGATCAGAATCTTCTAAATATTGATTTTCTTTAGGGAGCTTCTCCAAATAATCCAAATATTCTTCCTCTGTTAAAAAATCTAAATACTGAACTCCTTCTTCGGCAAGAACACCGGGGTTGATAACTACATATCGTTCGTAGTAAATTATTGTATCAAGTTTTTTGGTTGGCAACCCTAATAAGTATCCAATTTTATTGGGTAATGATTTAAAATACCAAATATGAGCTACCGGAACAACCAATTGGATGTGCCCCATACGCTCACGTCGTACTTTCTTTTCAGTTACCTCAACACCACACCTATCACAAACAATACCCTTATACCGTATTCTTTTATATTTACCGCAATGACATTCGTAATCTTTTACAGGACCAAAAATCCTTTCACAAAATAAGCCATCTCTTTCAGGTTTATATGTACGATAATTAATGGTTTCAGGCTTCAGTACTTCGCCACTTGAACGCTCAAGAATTTCTTCGGGTGAAGCTAAGCCAATTGTAATCTTTGTAAAATTACTTTTTACTTTGTTTTCCTTCCTAAAGGCCATAAAAAGAAAGTTTTAATATATAAATTTAATGAGAATGGGATATTACCCATTCTCTTAATACTTTATTCTAAATTAACACTCAAACCAAGACCACGCAATTCATGCAGTAGTACGTTTAGCGATTCAGGTATGCCCGGGTTGGGCATTGCTTCTCCTTTAACAATTGCCTCATAGGCTTTTGCCCTTCCAACTACATCATCAGATTTTATGGTAAGGATTTCTTGCAAAATATTTGCTGCTCCAAAGGCTTCAAGTGCCCACACCTCCATCTCACCAAAACGCTGACCACCAAACTGTGCTTTACCACCCAATGGTTGCTGTGTAATTAGCGAATAAGGTCCAATAGAGCGTGCATGCATCTTGTCGTCAACCATATGCCCTAATTTAAGCATATATATTATTCCAACTGTAGCAGGCTGATGGAATTTTTCGCCTGTTCCACCATCATATAAGTATGTCCTGCCAAAATCGGGAATATTTGCTTTATTGGTATATTCAGTAATCTGATCTAAAGTAGCACCATCAAATATTGGGGTTGCAAATTTCAATCCCAGCTCTTTTCCTGCCCATCCCAATACAGTTTCATAAATCTGTCCTAAGTTCATACGCGATGGTACACCCAATGGATTTAATACAATATCAACAGGGGTTCCATCTTCAAGAAATGGCATATCTTCCTCACGAACCAATCTGGCAACAATACCTTTGTTTCCGTGACGTCCCGCCATTTTATCTCCAACTTTTATTTTTCTCTTTTTTGCTATATAAACTTTGGCTAGTTGAATAATACCGTTAGGAAGTTCATCACCAACTGTAATATTAAATTTCTTTCGCTTAATTTCACCTTCAATCTCACGATGTTTAATTAAATAACTATGAAATAGCAATGCTATAGTATCGTTTTTATGTTGATCCGTAGTCCATTTGCCAGGATTAACATTCATATAATCAACATCATGGAGTAGTTTTTGTGTAAATTTAGTTCCTTTTGCAATTATATCGGCGCCAAAGTAATCTTTAACCCCTTGTGAAACTTTTCCATTTACTAAAACAAAAAGTTTATCAATTAGTTTTGCTTTTAATTCAGCAAATTTTCTCTCTCTTTCCTCGTCAAGTTTTTGCAATAAAGGTTTTTCAGCAGCCTTTATTTTCTTTTCTTTTACCGAACGGGCAAAAAGCTTTTTATTTATTACAACTCCTGCTAATGATGGTGATGCTTTTAATGAAGCATCTTTTACGTCACCTGCTTTGTCGCCAAATATTGCACGCAACAATTTCTCTTCAGGTGAAGGATCCGACTCTCCTTTTGGAGTAATTTTACCAATAAGTATATCGCCCGGTTTTACATGAGCACCTATTCTAATCAATCCGTTCTCATCAAGGTTTTTTGTTGCATCTTCACTTACATTAGGTATGTCAGCAGTAAGCTCTTCAAGTCCTCGTTTGGTGTCTCTAACTTCAAGCATATATTCATCAATATGCAATGATGTAAATATATCTTCGCGCACTACTTTTTCAGAAATAACAATTGCATCTTCAAAGTTATACCCCTTCCAAGGCATAAATGCCACCTTTAAATTTCGACCAAGAGCTAATTCTCCTCCTTGGGTTCCATAACCTTCAGTTAAAACTGCACCGAGCGAAACTTTATCTCCTTTTCCAACAATAGGTCGTTGGTTTACAGATGAGTTTTGATTTGTTTTTTGGAATTTAGAAAGACGGTATCTAACGATATCATCGTTAAAACTAATGAATTTTTCTTCATCACTTCTGTTGTAACGAATAACAATTTCATCGGCATCTACATATTCCACAACACCATCACCCTCTGCTATTATAAGATTCCTTGAATCTTCGGCTACTTTCTTTTCAATTCCGGTTCCAATAATTGGTGCTTCAGGTCGCATTAAAGGTACAGCCTGGCGCATCATATTCGAGCCCATTAATGCACGGTTTGCATCATCGTGCTCAAGAAATGGAATTAGTGAAGCTGCAATTGATGTAATTTGGTTAGGAGCAACGTCCATTAAATCAATTTGTTTGGGTTCAACTACCGGGTAATCAGCTTCAAGCCGTGCTTTTACTCTTGGATTCACAAATTTACCACTCTCATCTAATGGTGCATTTGCCTGTGCTATTACCTTCTCCTCTTCCTCCTCGGCACTAAGATAAATAACCTTTTCGGTATTTAACTCAACCTGTCCTTTATCAACTTTACGGTATGGAGTTTCAATAAACCCTAAATCGTTTATTTTTGCAAAAACACAAAGCGATGAAATAAGTCCAATATTTGGCCCCTCAGGTGTTTCAATGGGACATAATCGTCCATAGTGAGTGTAGTGGACATCACGAACCTCAAAACCTGCTCGCTCACGAGATAAACCTCCTGGTCCAAGAGCCGACATACGACGTTTATGTGTCATTTCGGCCAATGGGTTGGTTTGATCCATAAATTGCGAAAGTGCGTTTGTTCCAAAAAAGGAGTTAATTACACTTGACAGTGTTTTTGAATTGATTAAGTCAATTGGTGTAAAAACCTCATTATCGCGAACATTCATACGCTCACGAATAGTTCTGGCCATACGTGCCAAACCAACTCCAAATTGATTCATTAATTGCTCACCTACTGTACGTACACGACGGTTACTTAGGTGGTCAATATCATCAACATCAATTTTGCTGTTAATAAGTTCAATAAGGTACTTAATAATCTCTATAATATCTTCTTTGGTAAGTACCTTTGTTTCAATATCAGCATTACGCTTCAATTTTTTATTTATTCTGTATCTGCCTACTTCGCCCAAATCATAACGCTTATCTGAGAAAAACAGTTTCTCTATAACGTCACGAGCAGTAGCCTCATCAGGTGGCTCAGAGTTTCGTAGCTGCCTATATATATGCAGTACAGCTTCTTTTTCTGAATTACAGGGGTCTTTTTGTAGGGTATTATATATTATGCTAAAATCAGCTGCATTAATTTTTTCTTTATGCAACAAAATAGTTTTTGCACCCGAGTCAACAATTTCCTCAATGTGTTCATTTTCAATTACTGTTTCGCGGTCAATAATAATTTCATTACGCTCAATAGATACAACTTCACCTGTATCTTCATCAACAAAATCTTCAACCCATGATTTAAGAACACGTGCAGCTAATTTTCGACCAACGACTTTCTTTAATCCAGTTTTTGAAACTTTAACTTCATCTGCAAGACCAAATATTTCAAGTATATCTTTATCGCTCTCATAACCAATTGCACGTAAAAGTGTGGTTACAG
The DNA here is from genome assembly GCA_965370965.1 of uncultured Bacteroidales bacterium. Taxonomy (GTDB): domain Bacteria; phylum Bacteroidota; class Bacteroidia; order Bacteroidales; family SZUA-534; genus GH45. Next base: position 10,809 of record CBDUWQ010000014.1, on the reverse strand, counting down.
GCAACTTCTTTTTACGGTCGATATATGCATACATAACACTATTAATGTCAGTAGCAAACTCAATCCATGATCCTTTAAATGGTATTACCCTTGCAGAGTATAATTTTGTTCCGTTTGCATGTATGCTTTGACCAAAGAAAACTCCGGGCGAGCGGTGCAATTGCGAAACTATAACTCTTTCGGCTCCATTTATTACAAATGTTCCTTTAGGAGTCATATATGGGACGGTACCAAGATATACATCTTGCACTACCGTATCAAAATCTTCATGATCAGGATCGGTACAATATAACTTAAGCTTAGCTTTTAAAGGAATACTGTATGTTAATCCTCGTTCAATACATTCGTCAAGAGTGTATCGAGGTGAATCAATTGAATAATCTAAAAATTCAAGTACAAAATTATTACGGGTATCCGTAATGGGATAATTCTCGTTAAAAACCCGAAATAGTCCCTCTTCCTTTCTCTTCTCGGGTGTGGTATTAATTTGAAAAAAATCAGTAAAAGATTTTAATTGAACTTCTAAAAAATCGGGGTAAGCAAGTTGATTTTTTATAGTAGCAAAACTAATCCTTTCTTGATAAGTATTTGAAGCCATAATAAATAAAGATAAATTGAACTTAAAAATAACAACAAAAAGGTTTAGTCCTGAAATGTTTCAGGACTAAACCTTGTAAGTCTTATATTATTGGAGTATTTATTTAAGTTCAACTTCGGCTCCAGCTTCTTCTAATCTGGTTTTTAATGCTTCAGCTTCGTCTTTTGTTACTCCGGTCTTAACTTCTTTTGGTGCGCTGTCAACAACTCCTTTAGCTTCTTTTAGTCCAAGGCCAGTAAGCTCTTTAACTAATTTTACTACTTGAAGTTTTGCGCCACCGGCTGCTTTAAGGATTACATCAAATTCAGTTTGCTCTTCGGCTGCAGCTTCATCACCTGCAGCAGGTCCTGCAACTGCTACAGCAGCAGCAGCAGGCTCAATTCCGTACTCTTCCTTAAGGATTGTAGCCAACTCATTAACCTCTTTTACAGTTAAGTTTACTAACTCTTCTGCAAACTTTTTTAAATCTGCCATTTCCCTCTATTTTTTAAAATTAAATGTTAACTAAAATTTTTAATCACTATTTTTCTGACAATGTTTTTAACACACCTGATAATATTTGACCACTTGATTGTAAAGCGGAAATAACATTTTTAGCAGGTGATTGAAGTAAGCCGATTACATCAGCAATAAGTTCATCTTTAGATTTGATTGTAGATAATATATCTAACTGATCATCTCCTAAATAAACTGTTTCTTCAACATATGCCGCTTTTACGATTGGTTTATCGCTCTTCTTTCTAAATTCTTTAATTAGTTTACCGGGTGTATTTCCAACCTCAGTAAACATGATAGAAGTAGCGCCTTTCAAAACACCAAACATCTCAGAATAATCTGCCTCAGACTGCTCCATTGCTTTCTTAAGCAGGGTATTCTTTACAACGACCAACTCAATCTCTTTTTCAAAGCATTTCCTTCTTAATTTACTGGTATCAACGGCATTAAGTTCCGATGTGTCAGTTAAATAGAAGTGAGTAGCTTTTTTAAGTCTTTGAGTTAATTCATTAATTATATCAGCTTTATCTTCGCGCTTCATAATAAATTAATTTTACTCTTCAATTGATTTAATATCTACTGGAATCCCAGGGCTCATGGTACTTGATATGTAAACACTTTTTACATAAGTACCTTTTGCTGAAGAAGGTTTCAATTTCAGGATGGTATCCAACATCAATTTTGCATTGTCGTATATCTTATTAGCATCAAAAGACACTTTTCCGATACCTGTATGGATAATACCAAACTTATCAACCTTAAAGTCAATTTTACCTTGCTTAACCTCTTTAACGGCTGCTCCTACATCCATAGTAACAGTTCCGCTTTTTGGGTTAGGCATTAAACCACGGGGTCCAAGGATTCTACCTAAGGCACCAACTTTGGCCATAACTGGAGGCATTGTGATAATTACATCAATATCAGTCCAACCACCTTTTATTTTCTCGATATACTCTTCGAGGCCAACATAATCGGCACCAGCGGCTTTAGCTTCCTCTTCCTTTTCAGGAGTACATAGCACTAAAACTCGCGTTTCTTTCCCTGTTCCATGAGGTAATGAAACAACTCCACGTACCATTTGATTTGCTTTTCGCGGATCGACACCCAAACGGATATCAAGATCTACTGAAGCATCAAACTTTGTGGTAGTTACCTCTTTAACTAACTTTGAAGCTTCAGATAACCCATAAAGCTTATCAGCTTCAATTTTATCTACAACTTTTTTTCTGTTTTTTGTTAGTTTTGCCATTTTTTTTGAGGTATTTAATTAATTATCACCGGGGAATTTACCTGATACAGTTATACCCATACTGCGAGCAGTACCTGCAACCATTTTCATTGCTGATTCGATTTTAAATGCATTTAAATCGGGCATTTTCTCTTCAGCAATTTCTTTTACCTGGTTCCAAGTTAAAGCAGCAACTTTTACACGATTTGGCTCGGCCGAACCGCTTTTAATTTTAAGTGCTTCTAAAATTGCAACTGGTACTGGGGATTTTTTTACGATAAAATCAAATGATTTATCGGAAAATACTGTAATGATAACAGGCAGAACTTTTCCGGCACTGTTTTGTGTTCTTGCATTAAACTGCTTGCAAAATTCCATTATGTTCACACCCTTTGCACCAAGGGCAGGTCCAACAGGTGGAGAGGGATTGGCAGCCCCCCCTTTAATTTGCAACTTGATTAATCCATCAACTGTTTTTGCCATAATAAAATAATTTACTCTTTAACAACCTGTGTAAAACTTAACTCAACGGGAGTTTTGCGCCCAAAGATTTTAACTGAAACTTTCAGTTTTTTCTTTTCCTCGTTTACCTCTTCAATTAACCCGCTGAAGCTATTAAAAGGTCCATCAATAACTTTGACAGTTTCGCCCACAATATAAGGTATGTTGATTTCTTCATCACTCTCTGCAAGTTCATCAACTTTACCAAGTATGCGGTTTACTTCTGCCATCCTTAATGGGGTGGCCTCTCCTCTTGTACCTAGGAAGCCTAGTACATTTGGAATGTTTCGAAGAATATGTTGTACCTCGCCAACTAAAGCAGCTTCAACAAGAACATATCCGGGAAAGAAATTCCTCTCTTTGCTAATTTTTTTGCCGTTTCTGATCTGATAAATCTTTTCAGTAGGAATTAAGACTTGGGAGACATATTCCTCTAATCTCAGATGAGCAATTTCGCTTTCGATTTGTTCCTTTACCTTCTTTTCTTTGCCGCTTATTGCGCGTACTACATACCACTTCTTTTCCATCACAATTAAGGAATATTAATAAAACATACTGTAAACAAGTTCCATTACTTTCGTAAAAGAAACATCCATAACATAGATGACTAGGGCTATAATAAGGGAAGCAACCATTACAACAACCATACTATTTTGCAACTCTGACCATGTAGGCCAAGATACTTTGTGCACTAATTCGTTATATACTTCTTTAAAGTATTCTTTAATTTTACGCATTATTTAATAAAATTAGCACGGGAGGAGCGACTCGAACGCCCGACACCTGGTTTTGGAGACCAGTGCTCTGCCAACTGAGCTACACCCGTATTAAAAAGAATTCCGAAAGTATTCGGAATTCTTTTTTTTATTGTGTTATTCTATAATCTCTGTAATCTGACCGGCACCTACAGTTCTACCACCCTCACGGATAGCAAAACGAAGACCAACTTCACAAGCTACCGGAGTAATCAAGTTTACTGTAATTGATACATTATCACCCGGCATAACCATCTCAGTTCCTTCAGGTAATTTTATCTCACCAGTTACGTCAAGAGTTCTGATATAGAACTGTGGACGATAGTTATCATGAAATGGAGTATGACGTCCACCCTCTTCCTTCTTCAATACATATATTTCAGCTTTAACAACTGTATGAGGAGTTATTGCTCCGGGGTGTGTAATTACCATGCCACGCTTAACCTTATCTTTATCGATACCACGAAGTAAAAGACCTACGTTATCTCCGGCTTGACCTTCATCAAGAATTTTACGGAACATTTCAACACCGGTACATGTTGTTTTCATTGCCTTAGCACCAAGACCAATGATTTCCATTGCTTCACCAGTTTTGATAATACCAGCCTCAATACGACCGGTTGCAACTGTACCACGACCTGTAATTGAAAATACATCTTCAACAGGCATCAAGAATGGTTTATCAACATCTCTTTTTGGAAGTGGAATCCACTCGTCAACTGCTACCATCAATTCCTTGATTTTCTCAACCCATTTTTCTTCTCCATTTAATCCGCCTAATGCTGATCCTTGGATTACAGGAGCGTTTTCACCATCAAATTCATAAAAGTCCAATAATTCACGAACTTCCATATCAACAAGTTCAAGTAACTCTTCGTCGTCAACCATGTCAACTTTGTTAAGGAAAACTAGTACCTTGGGTACATTTACCTGACGAGCTAACAAAATGTGCTCACGGGTTTGAGGCATAGGTCCATCGGTAGCAGCTACTACCAAAATTGCCCCATCCATTTGAGCAGCACCTGTTACCATGTTTTTCACATAGTCGGCGTGTCCGGGACAGTCAACATGTGCATAGTGACGGTTTACAGTTTCATACTCTACGTGTGCAGTATTAATTGTAATACCACGTTCTTTTTCTTCAGGTGCGTTATCGATAGAATCGAAATCACGCATTTCTGCAAGACCGTCAACAGCTAATACTTTTGTAATAGCAGCGGTCAAAGTTGTTTTACCATGGTCAACATGTCCTATGGTTCCAATATTAACGTGAGGTTTTGTCCTCTGATACTTTTCTTTAGCCATAATCACCTATATTACTTATTCAACATATAATTTTTTTTCCCAGTCTTAGAGCCAAAGACGGGAATTGAACCCGTGACCTCTTCCTTACCAAGGAAGCGCTCTACCCCTGAGCTACTTCGGCAATATTGAGCGGGAGACGGGATTCAAACCCGCGACCCTTAGCTTGGAAGGCTAATGCTCTATCAACTGAGCTACTCCCGCTTATAATGCTAAAAATAATAACTTAAATTAACAATAAACCGTAGTACACAACTCCCAAGTTTTTAGGAAAACCAAAAATTACCAGTTTTATGTTGTTTCTACAGTTTGGTGGGGAGAGCAGGATTCGAACCTGCGAAGTCGTACGACAACAGAGTTACAGTCTGTCCCAGTTGGCCACTTTGGTATCTCCCCAAATAATTATTAAAAGAACTTTATTTTATTAAGTTTTAAAAAAATAACTTTTCATAAACCTAATAGGTCATTTTTATACCTAACAAACAGTTAGCGAGCCGATGGAGGGATTCGAACCCACGGCCTGCTGATTACAAATCAGCTGCTCTGACCAACTGAGCTACATCGGCAATATTCTAAGAATATAATTATCAACTTCTCAAAACGGTTGGCAAAGGTAGGAAAATATTTTTTTAAATGCGCAAAAATATTTTTATTTTTTTCATCTATTGCAAAAAGGATTACTAATTCAATTAAAAAACATCTATATATAATAATATATGTCTGTAACATGAATTATTTAAAGAAAACACTATAGATTAAAAAACAAATTATTAACTATGCAACAAGTTTATTTATGCTTACACAAAACAAAACAAAATATATACAGTCGCTTCAAATTAAAAAAATCAGACAACAAAACAACTGTTTTATTATTGAAGGCGAAAAAATGGTTATGGAATTACTAAACAGTAATTTTAAAACCATTGAACTATTTGCATTACACGACTATATTTATCATAACAATGAGATAATAATAAACAGATGCCATGTTATTGAAATTACTGAACGAGAGCTTAAAAAAATAAGCAGCCTTAAGACACCAAACAAAGTAATTGCCTTGGCTGAAATTCCCCAACATAAGCTTGAGCCAAATTCGTTTGAATCGTTAAATATTGCCCTCGATAATATTCAAGACCCAGGCAACATGGGAACTATTATACGGACTGCCAACTGGTTTGGTGTTAAAAACATTTTTTGCTCGCATAATACCGTTGATGCCTATAACCCAAAAGTTATTCAGGCTACAATGGGTGTTATTTTTAGAACAAACATTATTTATACTGATTTAAAATATATAATTGAAAAAGCTGAAAATAGTGGCCAATGTATTTATGGTACACTGTTAGATGGCGATAATATTTATAATTCGGATTTGAATAATAATGGTTTGATTGTTTTAGGAAACGAATCGAAAGGAATTTCAAAACCCATACAAAAACTAATTAGTAATAAAATATACATACCGGATTTTCCTAAAGGTTCAACTGTAACAGAATCGTTAAATGTTGGAATTGCCAATGCAATTGTTTTAGCTGAATTTAGGAGGCGGTTAAAGTAACACCACCCTTCGAACGATTTAGTAACGCCACCCTCCTGGTGGTTATAAATAAGAGAAAAATAAACACCACTCAGAGAGTGGCGTTGCGAGCATTGCAACTCCGCCCTCTGGGCGATTGTGAGCGAGAGGGATGTTTTAATGATTACCACTTGGAGAAGTAGTTATAAGTAAATAAATAATTACAAAATACCACTCAGAGAGTGGTGTTACGTAACTCCGCCCTCCGGGCGGTTGTAAATGAAAAAAACAATTAAAAAATATTACCCTAAGGGTGGTGTTACAAAAATTACAGATGGTAACAGCAGAACAATATCGTCGTAAATTGCCACATATTCAACCACAAGAGGCTGTGATATTTGTTACATTTAGACTAAAAGGCACATTACCCAAACACTTAATACAGAATCTTAAAAATGATTTAGAAAATGCTAAGGATGCAGCTAAAATGAACAGTGAAATTCAAAAGATGGCAGAAAATGACTATTACGATGCAATAGATGACGCATTAGATTCAGCAAATTATGGTTCAACATGGCTTAAAGACGATAGAGTTGCAAAAATTGTAGCTGATAGTCTGCATTATATTGACAGAAAAGACTTTAAACTAATCTGTTATTGTATTATGAGTAACCATGTACATTTTATAGCCTACAAATTTGAAAAATCCCTGTACAAAATAATGAATTCACTAAAAACATATTCAGCACGCCAAGCAAATATAGTTTTAAACAGGTCGGGTTCGTCGTTTTGGCAACGCGAATACTATGACAGGGTAGTTCGTGACAGAAATGATTTGCATACTAAAATTGAGTATGTTCTTAACAATCCGGTAAAGATTAATTTAATTAATAATTGGAAAAATTGGAAATGGAGTTATGTAGCACCACCTTTTACCCCGTAACACCGCCCAGAGAGCGTTTGTAGGCAAAAGAAGCAGTTAATAAACACCACTCAGGGAGTGGTGTTGCGAGCATTGTAACTCCGCCCTCTGGGCGATTGTGAGCGAGAGGGATATTTTAATGATTACCACTTGGAAAAGTAGTTATAAGTAAAAAAATAATTACAAAATACCACTCAGAGAGTGGTGTTGCCATATACCACATAGAAGGTGGTATTACCGTACAAACTCTTTTACTTTTATGGCACAGTTTTCGCCATCAATTGCCGATGATGCTATACCACCTGCATACCCGGCACCTTCGCCACAAGGATACAGCCCTTTTATTTGAGTATGCTGGAATGTATCTTTATTGCGTGGTATTCGTACGGGTGAACTGGTTCGGCTTTCAACACCTATCAATAATGCCTCATTGGTAAAATACCCTTTCATGCTTTTCCCAAATTCATTTAAACCAAACTGTAACCGCTTACGAATAATTTCGGGTATCCAATTATGCATAGGCGATGACTGCAGGCCGGGGCGATATGAGCTATCAGGCAAACTGTTTGACAACCTGCCATCAAAAAAATCGACAACTCTTTGTGCAGGTGCTATCTGCCCGCCACCTCCATTTTTAAACGCTAGGTTTTCAAATTCCTTTTGAAATTTTAGCCCGGTAAGCACATCTATCGGTTTATTGGCATTTATATCGTTAATCTGTATTTCAACCACTATTCCGGAATTTGCCCACTGTGTATTTCTGTTTGAAGGCGACATTCCGTTTACCACCATCTCACCGTATGCTGTTGATGCAGGAACAATAATACCACCGGGGCACATGCAAAATGAGTAAACACCTCTGTTATCAATCTGTTTAACTAACCTGTAAGTGGCAGCCTGAAGATATGGACCACGCAATGCGCATGAATACTGGATAGAATCGATTAATTTTTGCGGATGCTCTATGCGTACCCCCATTGCAAATGGTTTTGCCTCTAAAGCTATGCCTTGGCTATAAAGCATTTGGTAAATATCACGGGCAGAGTGCCCTGTGGCAAGAATTACAGCTTTTGTTTTTATAGTATCGCCTAATCCTGTTTTAATGCCTGAAATTTTGTCCCCATCCAGAATAATACTATCCAAAAGGGTATTAAAATGCACCTCGCCACCAAATTCAATAATGGTATTTCGTATGCTTTTAATAATTTGCGGCAATTTATCAGACCCTATATGTGGGTGGGCATCAACAATAATATCGGGGTGTGCGCCATGATACTTTAAAACATTAAGAAAACCCTTAATACTGCCACGCTTTTTTGAACGGGTAAACAGCTTACCATCGGAATATGTACCTGCGCCCCCTTCGCCAAACGCATAGTTTGAGTTGGGGTTGAGTTTCTCGTTTTTATGAATAGCTGCAATATCACGCTTGCGCGATGTTACATCTTTTCCGCGTTCAATAACTATTGGTTTTAATCCAAGCTCAATAAGCTTTAAAGCAGCAAACAGACCTGCCGGACCCGCGCCTACAATTACAATGGGTTGTTTATTGTTTACATCTTTATAATTAAACTCTATTTGGGGTTGTACAGGTGGTTGGGCATCAATAAAAACCAAAACCTTAAGGTGTATTTTAATATTTTTGCCCCGCGCATCAATTGAACGACCGGTTATTTGAATTTTTGAAAACCTTTTTTGAGATATTTTAAGTTTTTTAGCAACAATAGGAAAATAAAAAACATCAGACGAGGCTTGTTTAGGAGATAAAACAAGGGTTAGTTCCTTTTGCATGCCCCAAATTTATTCAAAATAAATAATAAATGTTACTTTTTTTGATCCTAAGCGGTCAAAAACATTTGTAAATCCGGTGTTATCGTAATTTACTACATTTAACAACCCATATGAAAAACGTACTTCGGTTGAGAATTTAAAATAAGGGAGGTAATAGTCAACACCAAAACCCATTTCAAGGTAAACATCATTTCTGTTTAAACGTATTTTTGGTCTTTCCTCCTCTTTAATCTTCTTTCGTGCAGCAAGGTCAATGGCATAGTTTACACCAAATATTACATAAGGGCGATAATTATTTTGCCTTGTGGCTCTGTACTTCAATAGTATTGGAAACTGAAGCAATGTTGATTCTATTTTCATGGTATGAGAATATACCGAACTATCTTTTCTTAAAACTAGGTAATCTAAATTACGTTGCCCAAAATGGAGTCCCGGGGTAAATCTAAGATCCCAATTACCGTTTAAGCGCAAATTTGCCACCATACTTGCCCCAAACAAAGGTTTTGCATGACCCTCAACAGAAAAAATTGAGTCTTCTTTAGCAAGAAAATTAGGATTGTCATAATATGCATGCGCTACCGAAAAATCAAGAATACCGGCTGAAAAAGAAAACCCAAAGTGGTGTGGATAGGCATCGTATAAAGCTTTATTCCAAGGCTTTGATTTTTGCGCAAACAACACCACAGGTATTAATAAAATTATAAATAGTAGTTTTCGTTTCATACCATGCAGTTAAACGGCAAAAATACATAAAAATTTTGCATACACTAATAAATTTATTGCTGGCTTATTCTATCAAGCGGATTATATCTGTCCGCTAATTACACGAACTTCGCAAGAAAAAAGCAGAGCAGGATAACACTAATTTCAATTTACTTCAAACTTTAATTGAAAAACAAACAACTATTTACCTTTTACCCCTGAATATATTGCTGCCACACCAAATGTTAGATTTTTAAATGTAGTGTCATTAAACAAAGCTAATTGCATTTTATTTAAAAAACTATTACGTTGAGGAAAAGCCTTTACCGATTGAGGCAGATATGTGTATGCCGAATTGTCTTTTGAAATCAATTTACCAAAAACAGGCAATATAAACCTAAAATAAAAACCATATAATTGTTTAAACGGAAAATTTTGGGGCATTGTAAATTCCAAAATCAAACAAATACCTCCGGGTTTTAGTACCCTGTACATTTCTGAAAGCCCCTTGTCTAAATTTTCAAAATTACGTACACCAAAAGCTACTGTAATGGCATCAAATGTAGCATCATCAAAAGGTATATCTTCAGCATCGCCCTTTTGCAAAAAAATAGTTTTATCGTACCCTTTCTTAATAATTTTTTTCTTTCCAACCTCAAGCATCCCTTTTGAAATATCAATACCATCAACCCTTTGTGGATTGCATTTTAAGGCAGCAATAGCCAAATCACCGGTTCCGGTAGCCACATCAAGCACCCTGCTTGGATTTTTTGATTTCAATATTTGAATCACTTTTTGTCTCCAACGCTTATCAATATTTAATGATAAAAAATGGTTAAGAAAATCGTAATTACCTGCAATATTATCAAACATCCCTGCTACTTGTTCCTTTTTTCCTTTATCGGAACTGATATAAGGTTTTATTGGTGTACCCATAGTTTTATGTAATTTTTTGTTAACCGGAAAATAGCATCTAACATCCATAAATCTGCAATAATG
>CBDUWQ010000013.1:0-38982 GCA_965370965.1 uncultured Bacteroidales bacterium | reverse complement strand
GTAATTGTGTGTATTTTTTAATAACCTTAATTTTATGTTTTAGATTTTTGTTTAACATTGTTAAGCAGTTATTTATAATAACATGGATATCACATATTTCTGCTCCCGAGTCATTATCTCTACTAAAGTGGTTAAGGCTTGTTACAATATTTGAAGCACGTTTTACACCCTCTTTTATACCTCCAATAAATGGAGCAATCTTATTAATTTGCTCTTTTTGTAAATTATCTTCTAAAAATAGCTCAATACCGATTATTCCGCCTTGAATAAAATTGAGCGGGTTATTAATTTCATGTGCAACCCCTGAAGCAAGTACACCTAACAATGCCATTTTTTCCGATTGTATTAAACTTTCTTGGGTGCTTTGTAGTGTGCTAATTGCTGTTTTTAATTCCTTATTGCTATAATTTAGTTCATTGTTTGTATCTTTTAACTCTTTGGTTCGTTCTTGTATAAGCGTTTCAAGGTTAGTTTTGTATTTTTCAAGTTGGCTGTTTTTATTTTTTAAATCGGCAATAAGCTTAAAAAATGTATTATTAAATTTTATTATAATTATAATTACCACAAACGATACAATAGACAATAATAGGGTGTTATTTATCCAGGCCGATGTGCTTAATGCACGCTGAGATAAATTGACATTTGATACAATTATGCCATTAATATGTATATACCCCAAACAAATAAAGCCAATAATGGCACTTATATAAATTATTATTGTGTTTTTTAATGAGTAGCCAAGAAATGCAAAAACAGGGATAAGTATAAGCAGCACTTTGCTATCGGCAAAAATGCCTACCTTAAAAACGCTGCCAAGGGTTAGTATAAACAGCCCTATAACAATAATAGATGATTTTATAGTATGGCTTAGTTTTTTACGCAGCAATGCTACGGTAAAAAAACTTGCAACCACAAAAAAATCAAGTGCAACAAAAAATAGGTAATCGTTTTTAATATTGAATTTAAGACTTGCAATAAATGATAACAGCCCTATTATTGACCCTACAATTAATGATTTATTAATAATTTTGTTAACGACAATTTCAACTTCTTTATGTGTTTTTTTCATGATTGTATTTAATTAATAAAGATGCCCTTAAATCCTTATACCAATTATAATTATATCATCAATTTGTTCAATATCACCACGCCAATCGTCAATTGTTTTGTCTAAAATAGTTTGTTGTTCAGCCATGGGTTTTTTGTGTATATCTAATAAAAGTTGCTTAAACTTTTTTGTCATAAATTTACGGCCATCGGGTCCGCCAAATTGGTCGGGATAGCCATCAGATGAATTGTACAGGCAATCGCCTTTTTGCAATTCAAATTTTTGTATTGTAAACGATGTATTTTTAATATAATAGCCAATGGGCATTCTATCGGCTTTTAGTTGAATTATTTCGTTATCTCTAATTATATACAGAGGGTTGTATGCCCCGGCAAAGCTTAGTTTCATCTTTTTGTGGTCAATTACATACATCGAAACGTCCATTCCATCTTTTGATTCACCAGCTTCGCCCGTTTGGTGCAACTGATTTATTACCTGTTCGCGCAAGCGGTTTAATATTTTATGGGGTTCAATAACTCCCTCTTTATTAACAATTTCATTTAAAAAGGCAATGCCCAGCATGCTCATAAATGCCCCTGGCACCCCATGTCCGGTACAGTCGGCGGCTACAATAATAGTTATATCGTTACGGCGGGTAATCCAGTAATAATCGCCACTTACAATATCGCGGGGGCGGTACAATATAAAATACTCATCAACTACATCGTCTATCTGATTTGCCGGTGGAAGTATGGCGGCTTGTATGCGTTGTGCATAGTGAATACTATCGGTAATGTTTTTGTGCTGTTCTGCTATCTCTTCATTTTGTTCGGCAAGGGTCTCTTTTTGAGCCTCAATTTCAGCTGTGCGCTCCTTTACTTTTTGTTCTAATATCTGTTTTTCTTCTTTTAGTTTTTGTTCGCGAACTTTTATAAAAATCCAAACTGATGATATTATCAGTAATACATAAATAATATATGCTAACAGGGTTTTATACCATGGGGGTGTTATTGTAATTTGTATTTGTGTCCCATTATTGTTCCATATTTTGTTGTTATTGGCGCCAATTACTTTAAAAGTATAATTGCCCGGTGCTATACCGGGGTAGTTTGCCCGCCTGTTATTTGCATCGCTTGTAATCCAATCGTCCTCTAATCCTTCAAGTTTATATTTATAGAGGTTTTCTGATGGTACAGTATAATCAAGTACAGCAAACTCAAAACCAATGGAGTTTTGGTTAAATTTAAGGGTAATTGTCTTTTTGTAATAAATTAAACTATCTAAATCATACTCTTTTCCTTTAATGGTAAATTTGTCGATAACTACATTTGGTATATTTTTATTAATACTATCGGGAAAAAATGAGAGAAAACCTTTTGTGGTAAAAAGTATTTTTTCAGATGTTGGTATTATAAATTCATTGGGGTTGCCCAAAAAATGGTGTGAGGTAAAATCGGATGATGTAAAAAAGGTTTTTGATTTTTTCTCTTCTATATCATACTTGGTAAGCCCTTTTAACCCTGTAAGCCATAAATACCCCAAGTTATCTTGTTCAAGCCCATTAATACTATTATCAATAAAACCATTATCAACCGATGAGTAGTCAAATTCTTTGGGTTGTGTATTAAAACAATATAACCCGTTGGCTCCATAAATAAATATTCTGTTTTTGCCAATTATAACATTGCCTAACCCCCAGTCGTGGTCAAAATTGCATTGCCATTTTTCGGTTTTTAGCGATTCGGCATTTAGCGAATATAAATAGGGGAGGGTAGCAAACCAAAGGTTTCCGTATTTATCAAAATCAAACTTACCGGCAGACAGTGAGCTGCCTTTAATTTCATCATCAAACTTAAAAGCTAAATCGAGCTTTTTTAGGTGTGGGCTAAATTTATAGATACCAATACTTGTACGTATCCAAATAACTCCTTTTTTATTTACCCGGGCGTTTTTAAAATAATTCCTATCAACTTCACTAATAAAATCATAATTTAATAAAAATGGGTAAAAAGCTTCGGTAGTTAAGTTTTGACTGTTTAATACATACATGCCATTTGGGCAAAAAGCATATAGTTTGTTGTTTTTTTCGGCAATAAGGCTTTGTACAATATTTTTTATACTATCGGTGCCAACAATAATTGCCCCTGCTTCTTTCGTAAAGTCAACTCTTTTTTTATATATATTATATCTGCTTATTTTATTATCGGTTGCAACCCAAATGTTTTGATCGTCATTTATTACCATATCCGAAATCATATAATCAGGCTCGCCCGTAAAGTTATTTGTGTTAAATAGCTTATCCGGCAGTATATAGTTTTCAATGGTTTGCAAGGTTCTTGAGTATCTGTTTATTTTATTATTTAGGGCATACCAAATATTTGCGGCACCATCATATACAACAGGGTAAATATTATCGGCGTCTATTTTTAAATTGGTAAATGTAAATTGGCTTTTTATTAACCGGTTAAGCCCTTCAAAAGTTGCAACCCAAATATTTCCGCCATGGTCTTCAAAAATTTTAAGAATACGATTATCATATAATCGGTTATGGTTATTTGCTGTAATTCTTTGGATTGTGTTTCGCTCTTTGTTGTAAATATTGATACCCTTGTCGGTGCCAATCCATATTTGCGAGTTGTTATCTTCAAATATTGAGTAAATTGTGTTGCTGGTAAGTACTCGTTTTTCTTTGGTGTTTTGAAATACTAAAAACCTACCCCACAGCTGGTCATATCTAATTAAACCGTACATTGAGCCTATCCAAAAAATCCCTTTCTTATCTTGATATATACGTAAATACTCTTTGCCAATATTTGTACCCAATAGTTTTTTAAAATTTATTGAAAAGTGTTCAAATACTTGTTTTTTATAGTTGTATTTTTCAAGCCCCAGTTCTGTTAATGCCCATAAATTGCCACTATTATCAATTAGTAAATCTTTAATCAATTCCGATTCAATAAATGTAGAGTCTTTATAAGGTTTAAGGTGTTTTGTTTTAACAGATTCAAATTGCTCTTTGGTAATTTCAACTATTTTAACACCACAAAAAGCGGTTTTGTTGGGACCTTTGCCGTTCCAATTGCTGCATGAATGCGAATTGTCTGATTTATATGTTATTTTGTAAGTACCCTGTTTAAGCTCAATGGGCATAGCCTCAAAAGCATTTTTATCTTCGCCTCCTGCCCACATACTGTTATTGTCAGATAGCTCCCAAATCAATTTATCATTTTCAAAAATTGCTCCATAATCGTACTTACCATAGCTGTCAATTTCGCCTGATGAGGCAATTAGGTAGTAGCCTGTTTTTTTTATCGAAAATTGAACAATGGTGTCTGTTTCGTTTCCCGGAGAAGATATTGATGCAATGGTTTTATTATTTTGCAGAATATTATCAATTGTTGCCCAGCTTTTGGGTGTATAAGTATTTGGAGGGCGGTGATAAATATTTTTTATACCGGTTTTTGGATTATATTTTATTAACCCGTTACCAGTAGGTCCTATCCAGTAATTGCCTTTTTTGTCTTGAACTATTTTTGCCTCAATATCATAATTACATGATGTTATGCTGTCAAATTTAAAAACTCTCTTTTCATCTTTAAAAACTGCAATCTCGTCAAAATGACGCATCCAAAAGTTACGGTTATTGTCAAAATACAGGTAGGTAATATCATTAAAGGGGAGCGATAAACTATCGGAGCGCCTGTTTTTAAATAGTTTGTATGAGTATCCGTTATAACGGTATAACCCGCCACGGGTTGAAAACCACATAAACCCCAACTGATCCTGTTCAATTCCGGTAATAAAGCCAAGGCTGCGACCACTTTCATTTGTTATCTGTTCAAAAACAATATCCTTTTCTTGCGAAAAGGAAACAATAAAGCTTAAACATATAAAACTTGTAATTGCAATTGTTTTTAGTGTTCTCATTTACATGCTGATTTTGTTTTGTTTATTTCAAATAATAAAGATATATATTTTGTTTAATTATTTTTTATTTTACTGCTAAATATACATAATAAATGCATAAATTGAGTGATTGGTAAATTTAAAAATAGTTGATATTTTGAAAGAGACAAAATTGGAGTTGTTGTATAGTTTGTACAAAAGTTGGTCGGGCAATAATGCTTTATCAATAAATAAATTGCCTGCATCGGGTTCAAAACGTGAGTATTATAGAATTGCTGGTGCAAAAAATAGTGTTGTTGGGGTAATTAACGATATACGTGAAGAGAACGAAGCGTTTATTGAATTTAGCAAGTATTTTAATTCAAAAGGGTTAGCTGTACCCGAAATATTATTTACCGATTTA
Source organism: uncultured Bacteroidales bacterium (assembly GCA_965370965.1). GTDB lineage: Bacteria > Bacteroidota > Bacteroidia > Bacteroidales > SZUA-534 > GH45. The sequence goes on along the minus strand of CBDUWQ010000013.1, from coordinate 33,625 downwards.
GATAACCATGCTTATTTACAGCAGGATTTGGGCGATACTACGCTTTTTAATTATTTGATGCAGGTTAGAGATAATGATAGTTTTTTTGATAAACTGACTCAGCTTTATAAAAGGGTTTTAAAGGAGCTTTTAAGGTTTCAGGTTTTGGCCGCACCCGAATTAAATTATAGTGTTTGTTATCCACGAGCAAGTTTCGACAGGCAAAGTATGCAATGGGATTTAAGCTATTTTAAGTACTATTTTTTAAAACTTGCCGATATCCCTTTTAACGAGCAGTTGCTTGAGGATGATTTTAATATACTGATTGATTATTTGCAAAGCATTGAGACTGATTATTTTATGTACCGTGATTTTCAGTCGAGAAATATTATGATTAAAAATGAAAAGCTATTTTTTATTGACTACCAAGGTGGAAGAAAGGGGGCGTTGCAATATGATGTAGCATCGTTGCTTTATGATGCAAAGGCTGATATTCCACAAAGTATAAGGCAAGAGTTGTTAGATTTTTACATTGATAATTTAAAGAGTTATAAAAAAGTTAATACAACCGAGTTTAAAAAAGGCTACTATGCTTATGTTTTAATTAGGATGATGCAGGCAATGGGGGCTTTTGGCTTTAGAGGATTTTACGAAAAGAAATCTCATTTTTTGCAAAGTATTCCATATGCGCTTAAAAACTTAAAATGGGTTTTGCAAAATATTGACCTGCCGGTTGAGTTACCGCATTTAATGCAGGTTTTTGAGAGTTTGCTTGAATCTAAAAAGCTGGCGCGCTATAAAATAAAAAAGCAGGGCAAATCAACCTTATCGGTTTTAATTAACAGTTTTAGTTATAAAAAAGGTTTGCCAAACGATAGCAGTGGTAATGGTGGAGGTTTTGTTTTTGATTGCCGCGCTATTAAAAACCCCGGTAGGTACGATGAGTTTAAACAGCTTACAGGAAAAGATAAGCCGGTTATAGACTTTTTTAACAGCGAAACAGATATTCACGAATTTTTAAGTAATGTATATGCATTGGTCGATATGTCGGTTGACAACTATGAGCAACGCAATTTTACCAATTTAATGGTTAGTTTTGGTTGTACCGGAGGCCAGCACCGCTCGGTTTATTGTGCCGAGAAACTGGCAGAATACCTTCGCCAAAATTATTCGGCACAAATAAAGCTTTGGCACCGTGAGCAGCATTAGCCACTTGTAGCCCAATTATAATAAGTACAATAATTCCAATTATGCGAATGACTACATGATTTTTTAGGCTTTGTAAATCTTAGTGTATTTATGCAGGGCTTACCAATTGTAAGTATTATATTTGCAGCTTTAATTATAAAATTATTTAGTTATTATGAGTACAACATTAATTGTATTTGGAGTATTGGCAGCAGTTTTTTTAGGGTTGATAGTATTTTCGTATTACAAGATGAAGAATACTCCTGAGGAGAAAAAAAGTGATAATATTAAGGTGCTAAATGCAAAAAGCTTTAAAATTCATATAAGGGGCGGTTTGGTTTTGGTCGATTTTTGGGCAGCATGGTGTGCACCATGTAAAATGTTGGTGCCGGTTTTAAATGACATTGCCGATAACGAGGGAGATAAACTATCGGTTTATAAGCTTAATGTTGAGCAGTACAGACAGGTAGCATCAAAACAAAAAATAAAAAACCTACCCACGCTTATTTTGTATAAAAATGGAACTGAGGTAAAGCGCATTATGGGCTTTAAAAGTAAAAAGGCTATTATGAAAGAGGTTATGCAATATGTTTAGATAGCCTATTATTATTTTATTCGCATACCTGTCTAACTGTATAGCCGGGTAGATTAGCGACAATTCTAAAAGCAGATGAACAAATATTTTCTTTTGTTAATAGTATCGGCAATATTGTTTAATTCGTGTAAAACAAAAACTGCTACAACAACTGTTACAACACAAACAAAAGCGGTAAGCCCTGTAAAGCATGAATTTAAACTGGGTATTGATGTGTTAAAACAATCAGGGTTTCAATTTTTGCAGGGTAAAAGGGTAGGGCTTGTAACAAACCAAACAGGTGTTGACAGCAAGTTGAATTCAACTGTTGATATTTTAAGTGATTATGAGAATGTTAATCTTGTGGCTCTTTTTGCTCCCGAACATGGTGTGCGCGGCAATTTTTCGGCGGGTCATAGTGTTGAAAACCAAATTGACGAAGAAACAGGAATTCCTGTTTTTTCTTTATACGGTAAAACTAGAAAACCCACCGCCGAGGCAATGAATATGGTTGATGTTATTGTTTATGATTTGCAAGATATAGGTGTTCGTTCATACACCTACATAAGTACAATGGGCATAATAATGGAGGCTGCCGCCGAATTTGATAAACCGGTGGTAATACTTGACCGCCCAAACCCATTAGGTGGCAACAGGGTTGAGGGGCCTTTGGTTACCGATGGTTTTTACTCGTTTGTAAGCCGTTATAAAATACCTTATGTGTATGGGTTAACTTGTGGCGAACTGGCTTTGTTGTTCAATAACGAGGGGTTGCTTAAAAATGGTAAAAGGTGCGACCTGCAAGTTGTTAAAATGGAGGGGTGGAGTAGGGGTATGACTTTTAATGAAACAGGGCTGCAGTGGGTTCCAACATCGCCGCATATTCCAACATGGGAGACTGCTTTTTATTATGCAGCAACTGGCATAATTGGCGAAATTGACCCAAATTTAATAGGTATTGGTTATACCCTGCCGTTTCAAACCATGGTTACCGAAAGTGTTGATGCCAATAAACTTGCAAAAGCCATGAATAAATTAAACTTGCAAGGTGTGATTTTCAGACCTATATTTTTCAAACCATATTATAAAAATAAAAAAGGTAAAGAGTTGCAAGGTGTGCAAATGCATATAACCAATTTTAAGCAAGTAAACTTAACCGAGGTTCAGTTTTATTTTTTGCAGGAGGCGCATAAAATCGACCCTTCTTTTGATATTTTTATAAATAAAAAAAGCCGCTATAAAATGTTTGATTATGGTTGCGGTTCCGATTTTTTACGTAAGTCGATGATGGGTAATTATAACTTTGACAGTATAAAAAAATATTGGAATAGTGATATGGAGTCTTTTAGGGCATTTTCAAAAAATTATTATTTATACGACAATTAGTGTTTATAAATAAACAATGAATACAATAAGCCTACATAAAAATAGAGATACCATAATTCTATTAGGAGTATTGATAGTAACATTTTTGGTTTATCTGCCATCATTAAAGTATGGCTTTTATTCAAATCTTGACGATGGGAGGCTTATTTTAAATAACCCTGTGGTTACAAATTTTGCCGGTAATTTTAAAGCAGTTTTTTCCGAATTTGTATATGGGTTATATCATCCTGCAACAACCATTTCGTTTATATTTGATTATAGCATTTTTGGCAATAATCCTTTTGCATTTCGTATTCATAATTTATTGCTGCATTTAATAAATACGCTTTTAGTTTTTTTATTTGTAAAAAAGCTTTCAAACAAATCGCTTTTAGCGTTAATTACAGCTTCGGTTTTTGCGCTTCACCCACTCCATATCGAATCGGTAATTTGGATATCGGAACGTAAAGATGTGCTTTTTACATTTTGGTTTTTGTTGGCAGGTATAGCCTACATAAACTTTTCTGAAAAGCATAAAAGCAAATGGTTGTTGGCAACCTATCTGTTTTTTATCTTATCATTACTATCAAAAGCCACAGCGGTGGTGTTTCCTGTAGTTATGGTATTAATCGATTATTACTATCATAAAAAAGTATCAGTAAAAAATATTCTTTCAAAATGGCTATTTTTCTTGCTCTCCATATGTTTTGGATTAATTAATATTAAAGCTCAAAACTCAATTGATTTTATTCAGCCCATAGCGTACAAATACAATTTATTGCAGTTGGTTACCATACCTGTTTATTCGTTAACCTACTATATTACCCATTTTTTTGCCCCTGTTGGTTTGGCAGCAAAGCATTTGTATCCCAAAGTAGTTGACGGTAGCATAGGCATTGAGTTTTATTTGGGTTGGGTTTGGTTGTTATTGTTGGCTTTAATGGTTTATAAATCCAGAAAAAACCGACTATTTGTTTTTGGTATCTTATTTTACTTGGTTGCCATTGTTTTAACATTAAAAATAATTCCAACAGGAAATGATATAGTTTCTGAACGATACTCATACATACCATACATTGGGCTTTGCATTGCTTTTGGATCTTTATTAATTCAGTTTTTTGATAAAAAGGCAAAAGCAGGGCTGTCTGTTTTAATAGGTGTAACTGTTTTGTTATCGTTATTAAGCTTTAACCAAACTAAATATTGGAAAAGCGAAGTAACCATTTGGAGTAAAGTAATAAAGACCGAACCAAAACTGCCATTGGCATATTTTGAAAGGGGCAATGCTTACCGTAATAATAAACAGTTTGTAAATGCAATTGCCGATTATGGCAAAGCTATTGAATACTCGCCAAATTTTTATATGTCCTATATTTATAGAGGTTTAAGCTACTATTATATAAGTGATAATAATGCTGCTTACGCCGATTTTACTTCTGCAATAAAGTTAAACCCCCAAAAACCTGAGGGGTATTATAATAGAGGTAACTTATTAATAAAAACCAATAAAAATAAATTGGCTTTAGCAGATTTGGAGAAAAGCATAGCATTAAAAATTGATATTAACGATGTTTGGTACTATAAAGGCATTGCTGAAAAGCATATTAAGGAATATGAAATTGCCATTGAATCGTATAAACGGTATCTCGGTTTTAACCCAAATAGCAGTAAAACCGAACTTGAAATTGCCGAATGTTATTATTTATTGGGGCAGTACAACAAGGCTGAAATATTTTATGTAAAACTATTGCAAGCTGATATCAATAACATTAAAATAACATACCTGTTATCGAATACTTTGTCGCGGCAAGAAAAATATAGCCAAGCAATTGTTTATTATACAGAGATTATAAACAGTGAGCCTAATTTTAAGGGTGCATGGTTAAATCGTGGCAATGCCTACTATTTTTTGGGCAATAATGCCAAAGCTTGTTTCGACTGGCAACAGGCCGTTGAGTTAGGTGCAGCTCAGGCTCAGCAGATGATTGACCGCTATTGTGAATAAAGGTATTACATATCTAAAAAACCATTGAATGAATTATCTCGTAAACTAATAATCCATTCAATGGTTGATATATAAATGTGTTATATTGTAAGCTCTATTGCTTAACTACTTTTATAAAAGAATACTTTCCTTTGTTGTTTTTTCTCATTTTTTTGTGGTTTTTAAGTAATAAGTATATTTAGTTAATTGTAAAATTATTAGAATTATTATTAATATATAAAATTGTTTGCCTTTCTCTATTTATGGATAGTTTTGTAACATCAGGGCGAGAATAATGGCCAGTAGAATCAAAGTTTTGACGCTCTTCTAATACTCTGTTAAAATCAATTGAGCTTATTATTAAACCCTCTTTGTTTAATACTGGTGCAATTATCCATTCTCCATCGGGACCTGCAATGCAAGAGCCTCCATTAGCTAAAATTTTAGGTGATTTTTCTAGTATTTTTTTTAAATGAGGTGTGTTATCGGGAAAATCACTAGTATGCATTAAACTTGAAACTGATACCACAAAAGAACGAGACTCTTTTGCTATAAATTTTGTAATATCTGCTGTATTGTCATCTGATCCGGGCCATACGGCAATATGTAAATTTTCTCCTTGAGCATAAAGTGATGTTCTTGCTAATGGCATCCAATTTTCCCAGCAGTTTAATCCGCCAGCACAAAATTGCTTTATGTTATGAACACGCAAACCATTACCATCACCAACAGCCCAAGTAAGTCGCTCTTCATATGTTGGCTGTAATTTTCTATGAACAGATTTAATTTCTCCTTTAGAGTTAATATAAACTAATGAACAATATAAGCTATGTCCACCTCTATTTTTTGCTCGTTCAACAATTCCAAGATAAATTGCAATGTTATAATTTTTTGCAAGTTTACAAATTGCATTTAAGTCGCCATTTTCAATTTGCACAGAGTTTCTAATGTAATGTGCGTGTAACTCTTTTTGAGTAATAGAATTAAATTCACATCCATTTGTTAGTGAAATCCAAAAAGGATATCCTGACACTAATGCTTCTCCAAAAATAATAAGGTCGCATTTTTTTTCTCCTGCTTCAACAATAAAAGTTTTTACTTTATCAATAGTTTTATCTTTATTAAGCCATACAGGAGCAATTTGAGCCATTGCAATTGTTAAAATATTTTCCATATTATAAATATTATTTGTGTTTTGAATTCCATATTTGTGGGTTTTATTTTCTGCAGTTTGCTGCGAAACACAATATTTTGTGCAAAATTGACACCTTGCCTGTTTGCAGCAAGGTTGTTTATTTATTTATTTCGAAAATTGCAAATTTTGCCTGTTTAGTTACTTATTTTATTGAGGTGCTTAAATAAATACTTATAGCAACATGTTGATATTGAGTTAAATGAAGCACTAAGATGTTAGATAAGTGTTACGTTTAATAATTTCCAACTATTAATTTTGAATTAATTAGACATTTCTGTAAGCTCATACTATTTCTTAATTATCTTAATTTTTTAATGGTTAATATTATATAACTTGTGAGTAAACCAATTGCGCTATTATGAGTAAGTATTTAATTGAATACCTCCATTATTTCAAATACTCTTTAGCCTTATCCAAAGCATTTTGTATTCCATTGGGATTTTTGCCTCCTGCCGTGGCAAAAAACGGTTGACCGCCGCCGCCGCCTTGTATCTCTTTTGCAATATCGCGAATAATTTTGCCTGCATTCAAATCACGCTCTTTTACAAGGTTGTCTGAAATCATTATGGCAATATTTGCCTTTCCGTCAAGTTCTGCCCCAAGCACCATAAACAAATTGTCAATTTCACCCTTTAATTGAAATGCAATATCTTTTAATGCATCGGTTTTGCCAACATCTATTTTTTCAATTATTATATTTATTCCATTTTCATTCCTAACCGACTCTTTAAGTGAGTTTTTAATTATTTTTAGTGTGTCTTTAACAAAATTCTCAACTTGTTTTGTTAAGGTATTTTTTTCATTAATCAGGTTTTCAATATCGGTAAAAATATTTTGATTGCTTTTCATTAAACCTGTAATATTCTTTAAAAGGTGAAGCTGCTTATTTACGTATTTTTCAGCTTCATAGGCTGTTATGGCTTCAATTCTGCGAATTCCGGCAGCAACCGAGCTTTCCGATATTATTTTACACAGCCCGATTTGCCCTGTAGCTTTAACATGTGTTCCGCCACATAGCTCAACCGAATCACCAAATTTGATAACCCTTACCAAATCGCCGTATTTTTCGCCAAACAGCGCCATTGCCCCCATCTTTTGTGCTTTACCGATGGGAATTTCCCTATGCTCGTCATTTATTATATTCTCTCTAATTTTTGCATTTACCTTTTTCTCAATCTCTGCAAGTTCTTCATTGGTTAATTTTTGATAATGCGAAAAGTCAAAACGCAGATATTCGGGGTTTACCAACGAGCCTTTTTGTTCAACATGGCTGCCCAACACATCGCGTAAAGCGTAATGTATTAAATGCGTGGCAGAGTGGTTGTTTTCGGTTGCAACCCGTTTATGCTTATTTACTACTGCATTAAAGGTAAGCCCCGTATTTTTGGGCAATGTTTTTGTTATATGCACAATTTGGTTGTGCTCTTTTTTTACATCAATAATTGAGTACTTTTTGCCATCGGCTTCAATATAACCTGTATCGCCAACCTGACCGCCACCCTCGGCATAAAAAGGGGTAATATTAAAAACAAGTTGAAATAGCTCACCCTTTTTTGCTTTTAACTTGCGGTATTTAACAATGTGCACCTGTGTTTCGGTATAGTCAAAGCCAACAAATTCCTGAACATCATCGGCAACAAGCTCTATCCAGTCTTCGGTTTCAAGGGTAGCTGCCGACCTTGAACGGTCTTTTTGGGCTTTCATCTCGTCATCAAACTCACGTTTATTTACAATTAGGTTATTTTCCTTTAGTATCAGTTGAGTTAAATCAAGCGGAAAGCCATATGTGTCATACAGTTCAAAAGCTACTTTGCCACTAACCACTTTATAATTTTCCGATTTTGTTTGCTCAATAATCTGGTCTAAAAGTTTTATGCCTGTTGCAAGTGTTCGCAAAAATGAGGTTTCTTCTTCTTTTATTACCTTCTCAATAATATCCCTTTGCTTTTCTAATTCTGCGTAAGCATCGCCCATTGTATCAATTAATACCGGAATTAGCTTATACATAAAAGGCTCCTTAATATTAAGAAAAGTAAACCCATAACGTACTGCCCTGCGCAAAATCCTTCTAATTACATACCCTGCTTTGTTATTTGATGGTAGTTGCCCATCGGTAATTGAAAAAGCAACGGTTCTAATGTGGTCAGAAATTACTCGCATGGCAATATCAGCATCCTCATTTTTACCATAAGCAGTATTTGCTATTAGGGCAATATTTTTAATCAAAGGCTGAAAAACATCGGTATCGTAGTTCGATTGTTTGCCTTGCAAAGCCATGCAAAGCCGCTCAAAACCCATACCTGTGTCAATATGTTTTTTGTCAAGATGCACTAGCTTACCATCCGATTTTCGGTTATACTGTATAAATACAAGATTCCATACCTCAATAACCTGAGGATGGTCTTGGTTAACCAATTCGCGACCATCTTTCTTTTTTCTGTCATTATCGCTTCTTAAATCAATATGAATTTCAGAGCATGGACCACATGGGCCTGTATTTCCCATCTCCCAAAAGTTATCTTTCTTATTGCCATTAAGAATTTGCTCTTTAGGCAGATACTTTTCCCATAATGTTTTAGCTTCAATATCAAGTTCGGTGCCATCTTCCTTATCTCCCTCAAAAACCGTTGCATAAAGGCGATTGGGCGATATACCAAATTCATCAACCAATAATTCCCAAGCCCATGTAATTGCTTCATTTTTAAAATAATCGCCAAACGACCAGTTTCCCAGCATCTCAAACATTGTATGGTGGTAAGTATCATGACCAACCTCCTCTAAATCGTTATGTTTGCCCGAAACGCGCAAGCATTTTTGCGAGTTTGCAATGCGCAAATTCTTTATAGGTGTGTTACCCAAAAAAATGTCTTTAAACTGGTTCATACCTGCATTGGTAAACATTAAAGTAGGGTCATCTTTAATAACCATTGGGGCACTTTTAACTATTAAATGTTGTTTTGCTTCAAAAAAAGCATTAAATTTTTTTCGTATCTGCTTAGAATTCATATATCTATAATTACTAATTGAATTGTTTGTTTACTTTAAAAAGGTTGTAAAATTAATTTATTTCTGTTAGATTTGTAGCGATGTAGTAAAAAAGATGTAATAAAACATGCCAAAATCAAAATACAAGTTTAATCCTGAATTGCTTAGCTACGAAAAAATAGTTCTTTCGAAGGGTGAAAAGTTTTTGCGTTTTTTAAGGCAACTTGGTGCTATTACTGTTATTGCAGGTATTATCCTGCTGTTGCTTTCAATATTTTTTGATACTCCTGGCGAACGGCAACAAAAAAGGGAGAATAAGCAATTGGTTACCCAATATAAAAGTTTAAATGACAAACTCTACCGTATGGAGTTAACTATGGAGCAGATTAAAGAACGTGACGATAATATTTACCGTACAATTTTTGGTGTTGAACCTGTTCCGGCATCAATTAGGGAGGCAGGTTTTGGTGGAATAAATCGTTATCGCATGTTGGAGGGATATACAAACTCTGAGCTTGTTATTTCAACATCAAACAAAATAGATAAAATGATAAAGCAATTGGCTGTGCAATGGAAATCGTACAACGATGTTATTAGCCTTGCTGAAAAAAATGAGATATTTTTAGCATCTATTCCTGCAATATCACCAATAGCCGACAAAGACTTAACTAGATTTGCATCGGGTTATGGATACCGTATTCATCCTATTTACAGAACACGTAAAATGCATACGGGAATTGACTTAACTGCACCCACCAATACTGAGGTATATGCTACCGGCGACGGAAAAATAATTAAAGCTGCTTATTCAATGGGTGGTTATGGTAAACGTATTTTAATTGACCATGGGTTTGGATATAAAACTCTTTATGCGCATTTAAACGAAATATATGTTAAGGTTGGGCAAAAAATAAAACGGGGCGAATTGATTGGTGCTGTTGGAAATACAGGCAGGTCAACTGCACCGCATTTGCATTATGAAGTTAGAAAAAATAATAAAACCGAAAATCCGGTAAATTATTATTACAACGATTTAACTCCCGAACAATATGACGAGGTAATATCAATTTCATCGCGCATGAATATGAGTTTTGATTAAATGATATTTTATGATTCCGATAACCTGTATCACTTTAACAGATGTTATTGAAAAGAATACCCGGCATTCCGGTTTAATTATCAACAACTTTCTAAGTCAAATATATATGAAGCATACTATTATGGTCATTTTGGCTATTTTTTTTATTGCTGTAAATTGCAATGCCCAAAATATTAATGATACTTTAAAAATAGATAGCGAAAATACTGATACCCTTTTGATTATTGGTGTTGGCGATATAATGCCTGGTACAAATTATCCGTCAAAAAGGTATCTTCCTCCAAATAACAATTGCTACAACTTAATTAAAGGTGTTAAGCATGTACTAACAGCGGCCGATTTAACAGTAGGAAACCTTGAGGGTTGTTTTTCGGATACCGCCCAATTGGTTAAAAGGTGTAAAGACTCTACAAAATGTTATGCTTTTAGAATACCCGAAAAATATGCTTGGTGTTTAAAGGATGCCGGATTTGATGTGCTTACTATTGCAAATAACCATTCGGGCGATTTTGGAAATTTGGGTAGGGAAACAACGGTAAAACTGCTTGATAGCCTTAATATTTACCATGCAGGATGGGTAAAATACCCCACATCGGGTTTTGTTAAAGATTCAATTACTTATGGCATTGCATCTTTTGCCCCAAACAAAGGCACAGTTAGTATATACGATACAATAGCTGCCAAAAAAAGCATTAGTAAACTAAAAAGCAGGTGCGATATTGTTATTGCAACCTTTCATGGTGGGGCAGAGGGCAGCAAACATCAACATGTAACACGCCAAACAGAAACTTTTTATGGCGAAAACAGAGGCAATGTTTATGAGTTTGCACATGCTCTGATTAATGGTGGTGCCGATATTGTTTTTGGGCATGGACCGCATGTTCCACGAGCTATTGATTTATATAAAGACAGGTTTATTGCATATAGCCTTGGTAATTTTTGTACATACGGCAGGTTTAATTTAAGCGGACCAAATGGTTTGTCTCCAATAATTCAGGTAAAAATAAACCTTAAAGGCGAATTTTTAGAAGGGCGGATTATTTCAGCCAAACAAAATAGAAGTACTGGTATTGTTGTTATTGATGAAAATCATAATGCTGCAAAATTAATTAAAGAGCTTACAAAGACTGATTTTCCCAAATCGCTATTAATTATTGATGAGGAGGGGGTAATATCTACTGTCCGCAAACCATAAGCTAACAGCTTGTTGATATGGTTCATTGCTTTTAAACAAGAAGTAAGTACGTACTAAAAAATGTTGAGAATAATTTAAAAGAATTATAATGGACACAAATCATAATTTAAAAAGCGTATTAAAATTTGGATTTTATTCGTCGTTATTTTTATCAATTTTAACGGTAATAACTTTTGGATTTGCAATGATTGCTATTCCGCCATCAGGACCTAATTGCCCCGGAGATTGTATGAGTTATCCATTTCCGGATATTTTATTGTACTATCCAAGAGATTATTACTGGATGTATCTTGCTGTTTTTCAACTATTTGCCTATTTGATTTTTATCATATCAAATTATTTTATAGCCTCGATAGAAAAAAAGTTATTTAGTTTTATCAGTACTGCTTTTGCTCTTATTTCTTCAACCGTATTACTTATTGCTTATTTTACTCAGTTTTCAATAGTGCCAATAAGCGTAATAAAAGGCGAAACTGAGGGAATTGCATTAATCACACAGTATAATGGACATGGTTTATTTATAGCGTTAGAAGAATTAGGATATATTACAATGAGTATTTCATTTTTCTTTTTATCCTTTCTGTTTTCACTAAAAAACCGTTTAGAAAAAACGATTAGATTGTTACTTGTAATTCCATTTATTATAACTATTCTATCGTTTGTTTTATGTTCTATAAAATATGGAATAGATAGAGATTATAGATTTGAAGTTGCTACAATTACAATAAATTGGTTAGTTACTATTACTGTTGGAATTTTAGTAAGTGTATTTATAAAGCGAAAAATGAAGAAGAATAAACTAAATGGATAAAAAAAAATAAGTTAATACGCAAACAGCACCGCCGAGTTTTTAATATTTACCTTGCAAGATGGTAAAAACAGTATTGAAGCAAGGTACGAATATGAAACCATATGGTTAACACAAAAGCTAATGGGAGAACTTTTTGAGGTGGGAACAAATACCATAAATTATCATCTTAAAGAGATATTTAATAGTAATGAAATTGATGAAAATTCAGTTATTCGAAAATTTAGAATAACTGCCACCGACGGTAAAAATTATAATACTAATTTTTATAACTTAGATGCAATCATCTGTATTGGTTATAGAGTAAACTCTGTCTGGCCGGCAAAGGCAGGGCTTGCATCTTTTGAAAATCAAGGAGTTTGCTATTGTAAATGATTGTTTTCAAAAGGTAAGTAACGAAGAAAATGGAATTTATAGACAGACTCAAAATAAACTGCCTATTGATAATCTATAAAAAAAGTAATAAATTGCTTAATAATTTTTTAACTGTATTATGCCCTATAAAGAACAAAAAATAGAAAAGCTGTACTATACCATTGGTGAGGTTGCCAGAATGTTTGATGTAAATACGTCGTTAATTCGTTTTTGGGAAAAAGAGTTTGATATTATTAAGCCTAAACGGAATAAAAAAGGCAACAGGCTATTTACAAAACAAGATGTTGAAAATTTTTATATTATTTATCATCTGGTAAAGGAAAAAGGACTTACCCTTGATGGTGCCCGAAAAAAAATGAAAGAAAATAAAGATGACACCATAAATAATTTTGAGGTTGTAAAATCGCTTAAAAACATAAAATCGCTTTTATTGGAGGTTAAAGAGTCGTTGGGTTAAGTTTACATCTATTTCAAATATCCATCAACAACACTAATATCAAAGCTTAATTTCTATAAATTCAACTTCTGAGCTAATACAATCTTCAATTTTATTTAAATTTTCTCCTTTTAAATAGCCTTTAAAGTAAGCGTCTAAATAGAAAGCCATAATTTTTGCAGCTTTTTTTTGAGATATTGAGCCAAGCATTGGAGTAAGCTTCATAAACAGAGGCATGTAGTTCATGTCTGAAAAATTAAAATGGGCTGCCCCTTTTACGTTAACCTCATGCAAAGTTTTGGTGGTATAGTGTTTTAAAAAATTGTTTATTCCTTTAAGTTTTACTTTGCTGCCTGCTATTTTTATATAATCGCTGCTCATAAAAAGTACAGGTGCTTTTAGTGTAATGTCAGACGTGGGATACATGTTGAAGTAAGGGACATCTAATACTACGCCACATTTTATTGTGGGCAAGTTTTTTTCCATAAGGAGTTTTAGTGTAGTTAAACCACCAAAAGAGTGTCCAAATACACCGATATTGTCTGTTTGGGCTATATCAGAAAGCTTATGCTCAAGTATATAAATTTCATCAAGTACACCTATTAAATATGATATGTCTTCTATCCTTGTGTCTAACCATTTTTTCATATCAGGATATAATTGCAAATATTTTTTACCAAGAGCTATACTTGATGCATTTGCCTTTTCGGGGTCTGAATTTTTCATATCTCTTGTGTTTTTGGCAAATTCAGATGCAAATTTTTTATCTTTAGTTATTAAAGCCATACCTGTTTTAAACTTCTCAATATCTTTCATAGGTATAATAGTCCCATCTGAAAATATAGTTGCAACAGATTCATATGGGAATGACAAACTCATTACAATAAATCCTTGTGAAGCCAGCTCCTCTATTGAGGTAAGGTTTTGGGTCATAAAAGAGCCTCCACCATGAGTGAATATTATGATTGGAAATGGTTTTTCTCCTAAATAAACCGATGCATTTTCATGAGATTGTGAAGGGTGCTCTTTTCCTTTAGGGAGTCCGAATAAATCATGCATTCCTTTTGAATAGGCTTTTTCCATAATAGGTAGCATTTTTTCTTTTCCTGTAGGTTTTGCAGGATACCAAATTCTTGCAACAAACCTTCTGTTTTTATGTTTCTCAGGCAAAGCCCATTCCAATCTCAAAGAATCTTCAAAATCTAATTTTACCGTACCTACCTTAAATTTTCCACTTGGTGTAGGATAAGGTATCGACCGTGCCATAACCCATATTCCTATGCTAAGAATTGCTATAATAATAATTGTAATAGCCATTAGTTTTTTTTTATTGTTTTTTTTCATCTGCTAAAAAGTTTTGAAACCAGTTATATGTAAATTGATAGTATTCAATGCCAAAATTTAGGGTTGCCAACTGAAATCTTGCTTTTTGTGCATATTCTTCCGGTATTTTTTTTTCCAAGAATTTTTTTTGCAGTTTAATTAGAGAGTTTTGAGTTTCTTTTATACTATTCAGATAATCTGTAATAAGCTTTTTTCGAGAGTTAATGTCATTATCTCCCATAAAAAACAGACGAACTAAGGCCTCTTCTTTTATACGTCCAATATTTATTGGTTCATTTTGCCAACTGGCATATTCTTCAAGTCCACGTTTTGTTATTTTATAATATTTTTTTACTCTATGGTTTTCTATTACCTCTTTACAAACAACATGATTTTGCTTCTCCAGTTTTTTTAATGTAGGATTAATGCTTCCAAGACTATTTGAATGAAAGTACCCTATTGATTGCTCCATTGCCTTTTTAATATCATATGCTGTGAGCTCTTTTATTTTTAAGAAACCTAAAATAATATTTTTTGTCATATCGTTACGTAATATATCGTTACGATACAAAATAAATATAAAAATTTTATTCCTGCAAATATTTTCATGAATTTATTACAAACGACTTGTTTATTGTTTGTCAGGTTTTTTTCCAAACAGTTTATCAATTTTAATAAACGGAATAATGGCAAAGCTTGGCAGCGTGCATATCATTACCCAAATAAAAAAGTTTTGATAGCCTATTATCTCTTGTAGCCAACCGCTTACCATGCCAGGTATCATCATTCCCAAAGCCATAAAGCCGGTGGTAATGGCAAAATGTGCTGTTTTGTGTTTGCCTTGCGAAATGTAAATCATATACAGCATATAGGCGGTAAATCCAAACCCGTAACCAAACTGCTCAACAACTACTGATGCACCAACCAGCCATAACGATGACGGCATTATATATGCCAAAAAAACATAAACAAGGTTTGGCAGGTTCATGGCTATTACCATCCACCATAACCAGTATTTTAGTCCGTGTTTTGATGCAGCAAAGCCTCCAATAATACCACCAAGCGAGAGTGCTATTATGCCAACTGTTCCATAAATTAGCCCAAGGTCGCCCGTGGTTAATCCAAGGCCGTGCATTTCGCGCGGGTCTAATAAAAATGGCGATGCCAGTTTAACCAATTGCGATTCGCCTAAGCGATACACCAATAAAAATGTGAGCATTACGCCAATCTCTTTTTTCTTGAAAAAGCTAACAAATGTTTCAATAAATTGGGTAAAAAGGCTCTCTCCCTCTTTAATATTAGGTTTATCGATGCTTGGTTTAGGCAGAATAAAACGGTGATACAGAAAAAATAGAAGAAATAGAAAGGCTATTATACCAAATACCAGCGACCACGCAAACGTAATATTGCCCGACAGCCCCGAAAACATAGTTGATGTTGTTTTATTTAATTTGGCATCTATTTGAAAAGCTGCAAAGGCAGGGGTGTTCCAATTGTTTTCGTCAAACCTAAACCGATAGCTTTTTACAAGGGCAATGCTTTTATCACCTTTTAAGTGGCTGAAATTTAATATTACCGTCTGCCCTTTTTTTGGCTTTTTGCTTAGGTAAAACCATGTGTAGCCTATATTTCCGGTTATTGAGGTTTCTGTTATTAATTTATCAGCATTAAATGCCTTTTTTAAACTTTGAGCCAATGGTTTCGAGATATTACTTTGCCACCAATTGTCTGATTTTGCTATTTCGGTATTTAGCAATTCTGCCTTATAAAAGTTATGCGTTAAATTCCATTCTTCAATTGATGATAGTAGCTGTACGGCTTTTTCTTTTTTAATATTATTAGTGCTAATAACAATATGTTGATTAGTAAAAAAATATGATTTTTCGATATCAGACTTTATTTTTATTGAATCGGGATTAAATATTGCTACTTTATTTTGTGCAGAAGTACTAACCTCAATCTCAATTGGCGGAAGTCCTGATTTTGATTCAAAATGTCCTGCAAATATTACCAGTAGCCCTTGGCCTGTTAACATTGCCAGCCTATAAAATGTTGACCTTATGCCAATAAAATATGTTTGGTTGTGTTTTGAAAGTCCCAGCATATAAAAGCCGTCGGCGGCAATATCGTGCGTGGCAGAGCTAAATGCCAATAACCAAAAAAATGCCAGTGTATATTGAAAAAAGTTAGGAACAGGTACGGTAAAAGCAACCCCTGCCAAGCCAACACCTATCAACAGTTGCATAATAATTATCCACCACCGTTTGGTTTTTAATATATCAACCATGGGGCTCCATAGCGGTTTAATTACCCAAGGCAGGTACAACCAACTTGTATAAAGGGCTATATCGGTGTTTGATATTCCCATACGCTTATAAAAAATTACCGAAAGGGTCATTACCAGTACATAGGGTATTCCCTCGGCAAAGTAAAGCGATGGTATCCAATGCCATGCGTTTCTTTTCATGTGTATTTATCTATACAACTGCACTTTCGCAAGGCATTTTCCGGTCAACTTTTTTAATCATTCCTTGTAGTGCTTTTCCCGGTCCAACTTCGGTAAATGAGGTTCCACCGTCGGCAATCATGTTTTTAACAGTTTGTGTCCATTTTACCGGAGAGGTTAACTGCTTTTTAAGGTTTTCTTTGATTATTTTAGTATCTGTTTCGGCTTTAGCCGTAACATTTTGGTAAACGGGGCAAATAGGCTCCAATATTTTTGTTTCGTTTATTGCAGTCTCAAGTTCAACCCGTGCCGGTTCCATTAATGGTGAATGAAATGCTCCTCCTACCGGAAGTTTTAGTGCCCTTTTTGCACCAAGTTCGGTTAGCTTTTCGCAAGCCTTATCAATTCCGGCAAACGAGCCTGAAATTACCAATTGTCCTGTTGTATTGTAATTTGCAGGTACAACTACTTCATTAATTTCGGTGCATACTTTTTCTACAATTTCATCGTCTAAACCAATTATTGCTGCCATTGTTGACGGTTCGGCTTCGCAAGCTTTTTGCATTGCCATAGCACGTTTATATACCAATACAAGACCATCTTCAAATGATAAGGCATTGGCAGCTACTAAAGCTGAAAACTCGCCCAATGAGTGTCCGGCTGTCATTTTGGGTTTAAAACTATTGCCCATAACTTTTGCCAATATTACCGAATGTAAAAATATTGCAGGCTGCGTAACTTTTGTCTGTTTTAAGTCTTCATCTGTACCTTCAAACATTAAATCGGTAATTCTAAATCCAAGTATATCATTGGCTTTTTCAAACATCTCTTTTGCTAAAGGTGAATTATTGTACAGGTCTTTTCCCATACCTACAAATTGGGCACCTTGTCCCGGAAAAACATATGCTTTCATAATTGCTAATTTTCAATTTAAAATTTAGGCAAATGTAATAAAAGATGAATAAAAAAGTAATGATAATTGCTGTCTCCGATTTTGATAATGAAAGTATTCTGGTTTACAGGTAATATCATCGAAAACCAATACACAACAGAAACATGGTTGATGGTTAATGAACCGCCGTATATAGCCTGTCCTGAACTCGATTTGGGAAAACCCGTACGTACAATGGTGTGAGAGGGTCTCCGATAGGCAAAAAGCCTATTGGTGCTCTACTTGATTAGTGGTAGTTTATTTATTTAAATATTCTTTCATCAAAATCAAAATCTTCAACCTTTAGAATTTTAACTTTATAAAAATCAGAATGTTGTGGATTAATCAAAATATTATAGTCCCCTTGCACTACTGCTGAAGGAAGTTTAATATACAAAACCTCATTTTTGTTGATAAAATTATCTCCAAGCTCTTGCGTAAATCTTAAATATGGAAATCTTCTCCATCCCTGAGGTAATAATTTAACATCTAATTGTGTTATTTTTGTATAATCTGGAATTTCTATTGTAATCATAAAATAATCCTTAGGCATTATACCAACTGGCGTATGTACTGTAATTTCTGCCATACACAATGCTCTAGAATCAGCAGTATATATTACCCTTGTTCCTTTAAAATTCCATCTGCCACCTGTAATTTCAGCACCAATACCTGTTAAGTCATTTGAGTATTTCTTACTAGCCAATCTATAAACTATCATGCTAAGATTCCATATTCGATTTTAACTAATTCATTCTTGACCATATTAATACCAAAAGAATTGTCCAATAAATCTGTTGGTTTATCTCCGCCTAATGCAATATTTTTTGTATTAATCCATGTAAGAAAATTTGTAGTATTTCCAAACACCTCAGTTCCTTTCTTAAACAATAGCATAATCATAAGAAGTTTTTCAGTATGAATAGAATCAAATCTTTTCTTTTCCCGTTTATGACGTTGAATTGTTCTTTCTGACATATTTAAAATTCTTGACCAATCTGTAGAGTTTAAAGGATATGATACTGCAAAGTTATCAAACGTTTCAAAATCAACACCTTTTCTAGTTGCGTTAATCAATTTGAATATATCATTATTATCTAATGACCTAAATGTTAATTTATCTGTTTTCATATTATTAACTTTTTTCAAAGATACGACATTTTTCTAAAATAATGCGTCATTTGTCGTATTCCCCCAAATTACCGCTAACTATAATATTGATATATATAAGTTCCCCTATGTCGGAGTTTGTCATGCATTTTACTTTGGAATTAACTGTATTTACATTAGCTACGCTAAACTCGTATACTTGTTTCAACCTTGAGTCCACTCCTAAAAATATAATTTAACCACGAATCTATCTATCTGAGCAGTTAGACAGGTGCACGAATATGAAAATGCAATAATCTGTATTACAACTATATATGAATTGCGCAATTTCATAAATTTACGAAAATTGCGTTTTCTGAGTGGACTCATCATTACAAAATTTGATGAATAATAAGGGCTAATGCAATTTTGAGGCAATTAAGTGGAAAAACTCCTCGCGTGTTGAGGCATTATTTAAAAATACACCTGTAAATGCCGAAGTGGTAGTTACCGATTGCTGTTTTTCAATACCCCGCATTTGCATACACATATGCTGTGCCTCAATTACAACGGCTACTCCACGCGGTCTTAAGGTATCTTGAAGACAATCTTTTATTTCGTTAGTTAACCGTTCTTGTATTTGTAAACGGCGTGCGAATACCTCAACAATACGGGCAATTTTACTTAAACCGGTAATGTATCCATCGGGAATATATGCTACATGCGCTTTGCCAAAAAACGGCAACATATGGTGCTCGCACATGCTATAAATTTCAATATCCTTTACCAATACCATTTGGCTGTAATCTTCTTTAAACATTGCCGATTTTAAAATATCCTCAGGGTTTGCCATGTAACCATGTGTTAAAAATTGCATTGCTTTTGCAATCCTTAGCGGAGTTTTTTTCAAACCTTCACGGTCAATATTTTCACCAAGTGCATCAAGCACCTGTCCATATAGGTCTGTTAATTTTTTGGTTCTTTTATCATCAAATCTGTCTATGCGTAAATATCCTGAATCAGAATCGGGGTCAAGTCCATTATTGTAAAAATCCATGTTAGTTATGTAATAAATATTATTATTTAGTTATTTTGTTTCTCCGTAATACTCTGCATAATTATTTTCGGTTTCAATCAACTTTATTTTATGCAGTTGTGCATCTGTTTTTAATATCTCATTATTAAGTTCATTCCAAATTGCTACAATAATATTTTCTGTTGAAACAATCTTATTTTGTAAAAAATCGACCTCAATATTTAAATTTTTGTGATCAAGTTTCTCAATTACTTTTGTTTTAATTATTAAGCTGAGGTCTTTTAAATTTATAATAACACCTGTAACAGGGTTAATCTCTCCTTTAACTGTAACAAAAAGTTCATAATTATGCCCGTGCCAGTTTGGGTTTGCACATTTTCCATAAAATTCAAAATTTTTCTTTTCTGAAAAATCCGGATTAAATAACCGGTGGGCACTATTAAAACGTTCTCTGCGAGTAAGGTAAACCATATTTTAAAATAAAATAATAATTGCAAACTTACATGTTTATAATCAATAAGACAAACAATTAAAGCTTGCATTGTAATTATTGAATAGCTGTTTGTCAAATAGCAATATCCTTGCTTTACATGTTTTTGGTATTTATTTATTAAACTATTGGCGCAAACACTATATTTGTAAAAAAAAATAATGATTGTAGTTACAGGTGCAGCAGGTTTTATTGGTAGTTGCTTGGTAGGTAAGTTAAATGCCGAAGGGTTTAAAGATATTGTTTTGGTTGACGATTTTTCAAATGATAAGAAAAGCAAAAATTTTGCAAATAAAACCTATAGTGATAAAATTGACCGTGAAGAATTAATTCCATGGATTGATGCAAACCATAGATTTATTCAGTTTATATTTCATATTGGGGCAAGGTCGGCAACTACCGGTTTCTCAAAAGAGGTTTATAACCATTTAAACCTAAACTATAGCAAAGGTGTATGGAGAAAATGTGTAGAGTACGGATTACCATTGGTTTACGCATCGTCGGCAGCTACTTACGGAATGGGCGAATGCGGATATGATGACAGCCATGAAATTGTAAATAAGCTTAAACCTTTAAACCTGTATGGCGAATCGAAAAATGATTTTGATAAATGGGCACTCTCTCAAACCAAACAGCCATACTTTTGGGCAGGGTTAAAGTTTTTTAACGTTTATGGACCCAATGAGTATCATAAAGGGAGGATGTCATCGGTGGTATTTCATGCTTTTAACCAAATAAAAGCAACCAATAAAATGAAGCTGTTTAAATCGCACAACCCCGATTTTAAAGACGGTGGGCAAACTCGCGATTTTGTTTACGTTAAAGACCTTACCAAAATTATGGTTTTTTTAATGCATTACCGTAAAAATTCGGGTCTTTATAATATTGGCACAAGTAAGGGGCGTACTTTTCTTGACCTTACCAAAAATACATTTAAAGCAATGGGAAAACCCAAAAATATTGAATTTATTGATACACCGTTAGATATTCGCGATAAGTACCAATACTTTACCGAAGCCAATATGAGCAAACTACTTGCCCTTGGGTACAAAAAACCGTTTTATACATTTGAGCAAGGTATTGAAGATTATGTAAAAAACTATTTGATACCTAATAAGTACTATTGACCTTATAGTTGTACTACTAATTTAGATGAAAATAATATTTGCCAAGACATTAGAAAATATAGTATGGGAATGTTTTTTTATTTCTTATTCTATTGGTTTAATTGCAGGTAACAAGATGACGATGAATAGTACGGAGTTAATAGCTTAAAAACTATCGGATTATTCATAACCAAATATTTATTTTTGTTGAAACACGCCTGAGCGTCGGGCAGGTTTAGCAATTTGTTTTTCATAGCCAAGACGAATGTTTTGGTGGAGCTTACAAGTAAGAATAATATTACAGAAACTACGCTGACCGTATTATTTTTGAATCCATGATACCAACCGTAATACAATCATTAAAAATTTTATTCAAATCTTGTCTTTCAACAATAGCTATAATCTCAGTTGATGGTTTGAACCGCCTGTCCAGAACTTGATTTGGGAAGACCCGTACTGCCTATTATTTTATTGGGATACGGTGGTCGTGCCTTCATTTTATTACGGCAGATAAATGTGAGAGGCGCACTAACTACCACTTGGTAGTCAGCCGTCTACTCGATTAGGTTTTCGTGCTTTATTTATCAATCTTCTTCTGTTGTTTTATATAAATATCATCAGCAAGCTTTTTCATTGCTTTCATTGCATTCTTTTTATTTAAAATATCTAACTGATAATTTACAATCTCTCATAATTGGTAGAATCTATCTGTTTTTCAATTGCTTTTTTAATCAATTCTGCATTAAAACTTTCTATATTTGATAAAACAGCCAATTCATTGATGCTTGCAAAATCTCTAATATTAAATCTTTATTTGCATGTTCGGGATTTAGTATTCTCCAATCCTTTGCCGTACAGTTAAATAATTCAACATTTAATAAATTTGCTTCTTCTGCATAAATCAACCATTCTTTATCTTTGGTATAATTCTTTTTAGGTAGAATGTGTTTTTGCACAGCATCAGTCTGGATATGATAGTTAGCTTTACTTAATAATCTTTTCACATCCCATTCAAGATTATATTGGTTACTTTCAATCTCTTTATATCGTTGTTGTATGCAAGTGTGCTAGAACGGCAATAAAGTTTTGATTCCTTGAGTTAAAAGAAAAAATATTTAAAAGGCTCTTTGAAAATAAGTAGGTGCAAATTTTATGGAAAGTTATTTTGTTTTTTTCAAACATAAAGAAAAAATTTTATGAAAAATAAAATACCAACTAATAGCTTATTTTTATTTGCTTATAATTAATTTGCGCTAAAATTGGAAAAATATGCTCTTTTACAAAAACAAGGAAAAATATACTGAATACTATATATTACTTGGTACTTGGTTGTTTTGGGGAGTTTCACAGTCATTATTATGGATTCAGAATGCTCGTAAGCCGGATTTTGTTCAAATTATCTCGACTACGTCTCTACAAACATTTACTTGCATTATAGTAAATCTGGCACTTTTACAAATAATGATTTTTTCACAAAAAAAGTTTGTAGGTAAATTAAGCAGAGTTTTATCGTATGCCGGACTCATAATATTGTTTTCTCTACTCCTAGTTTTTATTAACTCAAGCATATATTACTACTTGAAAGGCTCAAATGAAATATTAAAACCATTATTGAGATATCTTATTAGTTCTACTGAAAAAATCATTTATCTTACCGGTTTCAGTACTATGTTTTTCTTAATTCGGAATTTAAGAGAATCCCAAAAACAAAAAAACATGTTGGAAGAAGCTCGACAAAAAGCGAGAGACGCCCAATTACAAATGTTACAACAGCAGATAAACCCTCATTTTCTTTTTAATATCCTCAATTCTCTTCGGAGCCTAATTACTATAGATACTGATCGTGCAAGAAATATGGTAACTGATTTATCAGAATTTCTAAGGGTAACCTTATCTTCTTATAAATCAGTGCAAAATACAATAGAGGACGAAATAAAATTATTAGAATATTATTTGCTCCTACAAAAAGTTAGGTTTGAAGATACTATTGAATATAATATCGACATTGATAAAAATATTAAACAATTTAAGGTTCCCAAATACATTCTTCAGCCATTGGCTGAAAATGCTATTAAACATGGAATGAAAACCTCACCCGTGCCTTTACAATTAAATATATCTGTAAATAATACTGAGGATACCATTAAGCTTATTGTTTCTAATACAGGAAGCTTAATTTCATCAAGCAATGAAACCCATTGTAATAACGGAATTAACAATATTAAAACAAGAATAGATTTAATGTTTCCCGGAAAAGCTGACTTTACATTAGTAGAACAAAATGGATGGGTAATGGCAGTTATTACGATAAAAAATCCTGTAAAATGAAGAAAGTTTTAATTGTAGATGATGAGAGACTTGCTATTGAAGAGGTTAAATATCTTCTAAAAAAATATGATAATTTAAAAATTATTGGTGAAGCATCAACGTATCAATCGGCTATTGATGCTATTCAAAACTTAAATCCTGATTTAATTTTTTTAGATATCCAGCTAAGGGAAGCAACAGCTTTTGACATTTTGGAACAAATAGAAACGGAAGCCCATATAATTTTCGCCACAGCTTATGATGAATATGCTGTAAGAGCTTTTGAAATAAATGCTTTGGATTATTTATTAAAGCCCATTCATCCCGAAAGACTTGAATTGGCAATGAACCGTTTCTTTCAAAAATTACCTCCTGCAAATGTCAGCATAAAAAAGTATCAATACGACGATAAAATTATTGTAAATGTGGATAAAGGCTATAAAATGCTTGATGTATGTGATATAAAAGCAATAACTGCCGATGGTGATTATTCATATATTCATGTTGAAAATGAAAAAAAGTACATTTTTATTAAATTATTAAAAGAGTGGGAAAAACTATTACCTACAGGAAATTTTATTCGGATCCATCGATCAACCTTAATTAATATTGGACATATTAGGCATATTGAGAAATGGTTTAGCAATACATGTAGAGTTTACCTAAAAGGCATAGAAAAACATTTTGATATGAGCCAACGCTATACTGCTACATTTAAAAAAACATATCTCCCCTAATCGTTTATCGCTAAATATTATCGCCTACCTACTATTAGTATTACTAATAGTACTCTTGCTTCCAACTTAAAGATAATAAATACACTTTTACGCATTATTAACTTTTTAATCATAGAAATAATGAGAATAAGAAATTTACTTTTAGGCGTTGTAGTTTTAATTATGAATTATAATAATGCAAGAGCACAATGTGCAAGTTCCTCAAATATTTATTCATTCGTTTATAGTGGAAAAACCTATGAAATAGTTAAAGAAACTAAAACTTGGATTGAAGCCTCGGCTTGTGCTGTTTCTAGGGGAGGTATTTTAGCTGAAATTAATGATGTAGCAGAACAAAATGCGATTTTTGCTGAACTTAATTCAAATGCTGGTATCACAGCAAGTAACACTGTAGCTCCTGACGGAGGTGGAGGTGCATATGTTTGGATAGGAGGAAACGACTTATCCGTTGAAGGTAATTGGGTTTGGGATGGTAATAATGATAATAACAGCACTCAATTTTGGATGGGTACATCAACGGGGAATCCCGTAGGAGGACTCTACAATAATTGGGGAAACGAACCTGATGATTGGAATGGACAAGATGCCCTTGCTCTTTCTTTAAATGGATGGCCATTAGGAGTAGAAAGCGAATGGAATGATGTTGATCATACTAATACCTTGTATTACGTAATAGAGCATCCAACAATTTTATGTAATTCTACTTCTACTATTAATGAAACTGCTTGTGATATTTATACTTCACCAAGCGGAAATTATATTTGGACTAGTTCTAACACTTATATGGATACTATCACTAATGCAGCTAATTGTGATTCTATTATTACTATTAATTTGACAATTAATAGTGTTTCGGATTTAACAACAACCTTAAATGGAACGATAATTACTTCTAACAACAATTCAGCTACCTACCTTTGGTTGGATTGTGATAATAATTTCACTATTATTTCTGGTGAGACAGGACAATCATTTACCCCTTTAACAAATGGTAATTATGCCGTTCAACTCACTGAAAACAGCTGTATTGACACATCCTCATGCGTTGCCATTACAACCGTAGGTATAATTGAAAATGATTTTGGTAATAAACTTATAATTTACCCAAACCCTACAAGTGGTAATTTCTCGATTGACTTAGGAGATAACTATGATATTGTTAGAATTACATTTACAGATTTGAATGGGAAACTAATCAAGTCAAAGCAATACAATGAAAGCCAATTGTTAAAACTAAAAATAGAAGAACCTGCTGGCATCTATTTGTTGATGATTGAATCGGGAGACAAGAAAGCTACAATTAGATTAATAAAAGAATAAAAACGATTTGCCAACGATGCGGCTAAACTGCATTAAAACACAGTTTATCCGCATCGTTACCAGTTATGGAAAAACCGCACAGCTAAATTTGTCATTTAATTTCAAGCTAAAAAACAACAAATAGACTTGACTTCATAAGACATAAAACTATAAGCTAAAATAGATTTAAAAAAAGAAAAAATTGGCGTTTATCAGCCCGAGATTTTTTTCAGAATACTGATTATTATTTACCTGCTAGTATACTCTCCTCTTCTAAATTTTCTTAAATAAAAAACATACCTTTTGTTCCTATCCCCTTTTGCCGCTTTTCAATTTGGCGTTTAGACGATGGTTTTAAACTGACGGAATTTATGTTGACTGACAAACAGATCTTAGCCATTCCTAATTTTAACTCAAATACTATAAGTCTTATAAATCTGGGATTACAAGCTTCTGCAGTATTTGAGTATGTTACTCCCTTATATAACAGCATAGATTTACAGGATTCATTGAGAATAGATTGGGAAGATGTTACCGGGGGTAACAGGATATGAGTTGCAATATAGTACCGACAGTACTTATTATTCTACATCACTTACTATTCAAACTGTAAATTCCGATACAATTATCAAAAATTTGGAGCTAAACACAAAATACTATTGGAGAGTCAGGACTATTGGTGGAGAATACAAAAGTATTTTTAATGATATTTGGAACTTCACTGTTAAAGACACAATGACAAGTGCCGTAAGAAATTCCTTGATAACTAATTGTAGGGTTTTTCCTAATCCGGCAACAAGCAGGATTAATATAGAACAACCTGATCAGTCTTTAAAAATTAAATCATATAACATTATAGATTTATATGGAAGAAGTATTAAACATGGAGAATTAGATGCTAATTCAATTGAAGTGTATGATATTAAAGCAGGATTATACATAATTCAAATAATAGCTTCAAATAACGAATTGATATCAAAAAAAATATTTATAGAATAGAAAGTTTTTGATACATATTGCAAATTACCAACTCCAACTTTAAGCTTTTAGGCAAGTTGCACAAATTGGGCTTCACTTAAAACTTGCCTAAGAGCTTACAAATTCATCCCAGTTTGCCCCTGCACAAAAAAACAAAATTAATTCGTGCTCAGTAAGCAACTTCAGTACGATTTGATAGAGAAACAAAAAGGAGTAGAACCTTTAAACTGATGAGCTTTAAATGAAACACCAGCATACAACAAGTGCTCATAGCTCATTGGCGGTGTGGTGGTTTTCTGATAATTAAAAAGTATATTTGAATTGAAAATGAATTAAAAAACGGAAGTGCTTTTGTGCGCCAACGCGCCATAGCACAATACGTTAGCTAGCATTTTCCACATATGAACTTTTGAAATAGATTTAAACATTCAAATTATCTATTTTTCCAGTTCTTATTAAATCCTTTTACTAACGGAAAATGAATTGCGAAAATGAGAAAAAAAATGATAAATTTGAGGAAAATATAAACAACTTAAAATCAAGGACTAATTTTTACATTAATCAGAATAAAAGAATAATGAAGAAAACAAAATTAAAGAATTGGAGGAAAAACGGATTTGAATTTTTATCAATTTTCATTGCCATTGTTTCTGCATTTGTATTAAATAATTGGAATGAAAATAGAAGAGATGCTCATTCCGAAAACAAGATTCTTATAGAAATATCAAACGGACTTAATAAAGACTTGGATGATATTAAACTAAATGTATATGGGCATAAAGTTGGAATTTCTGCGTGTAATTATTTTAGAAAAGCATTTGCTGGTAAGAACATAAAAGCTGACTCTTTAATGTTCTACTATCGCAATCTCACACGTGATTTTGTATCCATTCAGAATATAGCTGGATATGAAACATTGAAATCAAAAGGACTTGAATTAATTAGTAATGATTCATTAAGACTTAAAGTAATATCTCTCTATGAGTATGACTATAATACTTTAAGGAAACTTGAAGAAGAATATTTTGAAATG
Source organism: uncultured Bacteroidales bacterium (assembly GCA_965370965.1). Lineage (GTDB taxonomy): Bacteria > Bacteroidota > Bacteroidia > Bacteroidales > SZUA-534 > GH45. The sequence continues at coordinate 5,667 of CBDUWQ010000013.1, read as the reverse complement.
CAATTTCAAGAAAATTATTTCAAAGAAATCAATCAAGAATTAGCCCCGAACTTTAATATTGACAGAAATGGCAATATAACTGGAATTGATTTACCCCTAAAAATTCAAGAAAATAAAAGAAATAAGTTATTGATTTATTTATGGAAAATTCAGTTAAATAGAATCTTTATACTTAAATATTATTCGCAAATTGAAAAGACAATAAATGAAGTAATTGATAGTATTAATAATGAAATAGAACGCTAACTAACAAAGCGTAATAATACATAAGGGTTTTGCAGGTAATTGTAACATTCTGCCACGTATCATTTTTACATCGGGTGCAGACAGAGAGAAGCTAGCAATCCTTTACGTATCATGCGCCAAACGATATTCCTTTATCAAATATAGTTTGAATGTTGGGCTAATTGCTGCTCCAAATTCAAATGCAATATCTCGATGTGCATATGTTCCACCGTATCTACCCGATTTCGAAATAATTTCTATCGCTCCTGTTTTTTCGTTTTGGCATGAAACCTAACGTCTCGGCTATGGTTAGTACGGGATTTTGAAGGACTGAACTTTCGATTAAGCAATTAGCCAAATTTTTAATTTTTTATTTATTTTAATAGACACGCAAAATTGAAAATTTTGCGGACTTTGTTCAAGGCACTTTACTTTGGGTTAAGCACCAAAACCCGTATTAACTATAGCCATTGTTGGCAAATCGTTATTTATTTCCATCTATAAGTCTCGTATAATTTTTTCGCATAATCCACTAAATTATTATCATTTTCAAAAGCATATGTTTTGTCGATATATTGAATTGAAACCGTAAACATATACGCTGTTTTGTGTTTTTTCGAATAGGATATTAAGTCATAACGACTTTGGTTTAGTCCTTTTGAAGTCCTATAAAATCGAGTATTTAATATTATTGCTTCACTATTGTCTGAAAGTATGAAGTTTTGTACTGAAAAATTCTTTTTCTTTTCAAAAATTCTATCAGGGTTTTCAAAATAACCATTTACGGTACTTTTTTTTGCGTCCTTTAAGTTTTTTACATTATCAAGTTTTACAAGAAAAACAGATACTTTAACAGGTCCTCCATTAAAACTAATCGGAAGCCCTTTTCCGCTTGCTTCAAAAAACTGTTCAGGGCCTTTTCCTCCACCCATCATTTCTCCATAGTTTCTCCAAGATATTGGAACTTGAAATTCATATAATTCTGTCGAGATTGTGTCCGTTTCTGTCCACATATCTTTTTTCGTTTGTGAAAATGCAACAAGACTTATTAAAAGTCCGAAAATTACCATTGTTCCTTTCATTCTTTTTTTTTTCTAATGTTTGCCAACTACCTTATATAACTACCTTTTTTTATTCTCTCAAATCAATAATCTCAACATTGGGATATTCTTTAGCATCAAATACAAAAAATGAATTACCTATTTTTTCATTGGTTTTAAAATCCTTTAATTGCAGAGTAATACGTGTCCCGTCTTTTTGAAAGTATTTAACTGCATAGTAATTGTAATCTTCCGATATCCATAATTTTATCTTAAAAAAAGGTTTATCCTTATCCTCAGGTGATAAATCAATCACAGTATATATTTTACCCTCAATTTTTTGAGTACCCGATGTAATGTATTTAAAACCATTTTTATAAAGGGTAAAAATAGAAAGTGGATCATATAAAAACCTTTCATCGGGATTAAGGTCTTCTCCTTTTTCAATAACAGAAATATTAACCTCGTTGACTTCTGTTAAATAAACCCACTTATTTTTGCCATCGCAAAAGGTAACTGTTTGGTCAACATCCATTTTAAACTTACTGCCCTTAATCCACAATTTACCCTTATAACTTTCTTTAGTCTCAAGCTGTGCATTATCAATAATAAACTCAAATTCTGCTTTAATAGTTTTATGCCCTAAAGCTTTATCAGCAGCAGCTTTTAATAACTCTTTTGTTGTTTGGTCTTTTTGTGTAAAACCAAACATGGTAATTCCCGATAGTAAAAATATCAACCAAATTCTAATCATAATAAAATGCTTTTTGTTTTAAAAGACTAATTACAAGTTATTCAACAACTGCTCCAAGCTATACTCATCAGGTATTAAAACCTGCCGTGCTTTACTGCCCTCAAAAGCCCCTACTATACCCGCAGCTTCAAGCTGGTCAATAATTCTGCCTGCCCTGTTGTATCCAATTGAGAATTTACGCTGAATTAACGATGTTGACCCCTGCTGGTTAGCAACAATAATGCGTGCAGCATCTTCAAACATAGCATCTCGTTGCGACAAATCAACATCAAGTGCATTACTTGAATCTTCAGATACATATTCAGGCAGATAATAAGGTGTAGCATACGATTGTTGGCTACCAATAAAATCTGTAATCCTATCTAACTCCGGCGTATCAATAAAAGCACATTGCAAACGAATCATTTCGCTCCCCTGTGATACCAACATATCGCCTCTACCTATTAACTGGTTAGCCCCCGGCGAATCCAATATTGTTCTCGAATCCATCATACTGGTAACCCTAAAGGCTATACGGGTCGGAAAGTTTGCCTTTATAAGCCCTGTAATAATATTTGTTGTTGGTCGTTGCGTTGCAATTATCAAATGTATTCCAATGGCTCGTGCTAACTGGGCCAATCGTGCAATGGGCAACTCAATCTCTTTGCCTGCTGTCATAATTAAGTCGGCAAATTCGTCAATTACAACAACAATATATGGTAAAAACTTATGTCCCTTTTCAGGATTCAAATTCCTTGAAATAAACTTAGCATTATACTCCTTTAAGTGTCGTGCTTTGGCCAATTTCAGAAGGTCATATCTTGAATCCATTTCAACACACAATGAATTAAGGGTATTTATAACTTTCATTGTATCGGTTATTATTGGCTCTTCAGCATTGGGCAATGATGCCAAAAAATATTTTTCAAGTTTTTGATAAAGCGTCAGTTCTACCTTTTTCGGGTCAATTAAAACCAGTTTTAACTGTGATGGGTGTTTTTTATACAGTAGCGATGCCAAAATAGCATTAAGCCCAACCGATTTGCCCTGTCCTGTTGCACCTGCCACCAACATGTGTGGCATTTTTGTTAAATCAACAACATACGTTTCATTCGATATTGTTTTTCCTAAGGCAATAGGTAAATCAAACTTCGACTCTTGAAACTTTTTTGATGTTATAATTGAGCGCATCGACACAATTTGGGGTTTAAGGTTTGGAACCTCAATACCAATAGTACCCCTACCCGGTATAGGTGCAATAATACGAATACCTAAGGCAGCCAAACTTAATGCTATATCATCCTCAAGGTTTTTAATTTTTGATATTCGTACGCCCGGTGCAGGTACAATCTCATAAAGGGTAATTGTTGGCCCAACAACAGCCTTTATTTTGTCAATTGATATTTTATAATGCCCCAATGTTTCAACAATCCTATTTTTATTATTTAACAACTCATCTTCTGAAACTGTTGAATTGCTTAAATCATGTTCTTCCAACAATTCAATTGGTGGCAATTTATAATTTGATAATTCTAATGTAGGGTCATAATCACCAACCGGCTTGTCATCAATTTTTTTTACGGGGGCATCTTCCTCTGTTTCTAAATTCTGAATATCAAGTTCTAAATCAACATCTTCCTCTGAGTTATTATCTGATTTTTCAGAATCGCTATTTTTAACCTTATCAGAATTCGTATCTTTCTCAATAACTTTAACCTCAATAGTTTCAATATTATCAAGCCCGGTAAATTCCAATAAACCCTCATCTTTCTCTTTATCGTTTAAATCGGCAACTGTCTTTTTATCATCTGCTGTTGCTGCATATTCAAATGTAAAAGGTTTATCATCTGTTTTGGTGTCGGCAATAGGTTCTTTACCTGTTCCACCCTTAACTAATTCATTTTCAGAAGTATTGTTGTATTTATCCATGTCAACATGCTCTTCTATTCCATTATCTGATGTAGTTAATGAATTGTCTTTAACCCTTGCATCAAAAACAGATTTAAAGACTTTTTGTACCTTACCTATAAACCCTTCAAAAATATATACAAAAACGCCAAACAATAAAACAAACAAAATAAATGCAGTACCCAATTGCCCAAAAAATGAGTTAAGCCATTGGCTTATAAAAAATCCGTGTGTCCCACCCGGTAAAAAAACCGAATTATGAAAAATAAAACCTAAAGCAACCGAAAGCCAAATAGTTATAATTATGGAATATTTTAAAGTTCGCCTAAAAGGCAAAATTCGATAATTTAAAAGTCTTATACCAAGTAATGCCAGAATAAATACAATGCTATATGAAGCAACCCCAAACCACTCATGTAAAAATTTATGTGCAATCATGGCACCAAGTTTCCCCGACCAATTTTCAACCACTATTGATGCATCAGTAAAAAGCTTAATAAATGAGATATCAAGTTTACTCTGATCAATTTGCCATGTAAACAGGTATGAAACAAATGCAAATAAAAGGTAAATAGAAAACGATAATGTAAAAAGACCCAACAGAACTTTTACGCGTTCGTCATTTGTTATTGCTGTAGTTTTTGTTGATTTTTCTTTGGTTACTCTCTTTTTTTTTGCCATGTATGTAGTAAATATTTAATTGGTAAAAATAGTATGTTTCATCAATTAAAAAAAACGATTGAACCTGAAACAGGAACTTTACACTATTTTACTTCTTTTATTTTGCCTTTATTGTTAATAAAACGGTTGCAAATCCTCGCTAATTGGGTCTTACAACTATAAAACTATTAACGATTATAACCATCTAAAATTGTTTGATTTATAAACGAACATTTTATTTATTTTTACTAAAAGCTCATACTATTAGGGAGTATAGTAACAGACTGTTAGTACTGCAAGTAGGGTTGGTATTATTAGTGTCATTTAATTTCTACGTTTCTTTTGGTTTCTAACTTTAACGAGAACGACAGTTACTGTGAACTGTCATTAATAGAAATAACACTCTTTAATCAAATTATGCTTGAAAATATATTATCCAGTTCTTCCCTCTCAACATCTTTATAGCCATTGGGCACCTGAAAAATTTCTGAGGCAACATCTACTTCAATTATTTCTGAGGCAATTAAGTACATTGGTATTCCGTTTATTTCAATTTGAAACTCCAATAAAACTCCCGGAACATTTTCAAAGGGGGTAAACTCGTTAGGTTTGTCAATTTTAATCTCATCTGTAAAATAAATATCAAATAGCAAGTCTTTATCTTGTATTGTTACCTTAGCATGTTTGCATAAAAAATTCAAAATCTGTTTGGTTTCATCGTCAAATTCAATTTTTGCATTATTATAGGCCGAAAAACCAAGATACCCTTGATGCCCAACGCTCCTATAGCAGTATTTTTTATTCATCATTTTTAATAGGGTAACCGCCTCCGATTTTTGACCACTTTTTATAAACGACGACTTAAAAATACCCATCCAGCCTTCAACCTCCATTATAACAGAGTTATTTTTAAAACTCATATTTAATTGAGCCGGCATCAGACTTATTATAGGATTTTCACTCTCATCCTCAAGGTAAGTAATATTATATTTCATTGTACCCTCTGAAATCCCACTCTTACCCTCATTAAAATGGCACGATTGAAATATTAAAACTGTTATAACTATTGTTATTGCTATTTTTATAAACGTACGCATATTT